>JABLXR010000045.1 GCA_013178015.1 Anaerolineae bacterium | reverse complement strand
CCAGCGAGGAATCTCCAACCTTCGTTAGCCGCAGCCCCCTTGCCGACACCCGAGTGCCGCCATTGTCATTCCGAGCGCCAGCGAGGAATCTCCGACCTTCGTTAGCCGCAACCCCCTTGCCGACACCCGTGTGCGGCCATTGTCATTCCGAGCGCCAGCGAGGAATCTCCAACCCCCGTTAGCCGCAACCCCCTTGCCGACGCCGGAGAAGGGACAGCGCAAGCGGCTGCATCCAGCCGCCCCGGTCAGTCCGCCTGACCGATCCACCCCAAGCTGATGCGCCCCCGATCTTGATCCACCTCCAGCACCGCCACCCCGATCACGTCCCCCACGCCCGGCGAGGCCCCCGGCGGGATCTGGCTGCGGTGCAGCAGCCCGTCCTGCTTCACCCCGATGTCCACGAAGGCCCCGAAGTCCACCACGTTGCGCACCGTCCCCTGCAGCCGCATACCGGGCCGGAGGTCGTCCATACTCAGTACGTCGCTGCGCAGGATGGGTGCCGGCAGGTCCTCTCTCGGGTCCCTCCCCGGGCGCACCAGCTGCTCCAGGATGTCGGTCAGCGTAAGCACGCCCGCCCCCAGCTCCCGCGCCAGCTCGGCCACCGGCTGGCGGGCCAGGAGGGCCTTGATCCCGGCCTCCCGCTTCGCCATCGGGGCCTTGGCACCCACCCCCGCCTTGGCCAGCACCGCTTCCGCCACCGGGTAGCTCTCGGGGTGGATGGCGCTGGCGTCCAGAGGGTTGCGCCCGCCCCGTATGCGAAGGAACCCGGCCGCCTGCTGGAACGCCTTCGGCCCGAGGCCGGGCACCTTGAGCAACTCCCGCCGGTCTCGGAAAGGACCGTGCGCGTCCCGGTAGGCCACGAGGGATTGAGCCAGCTTGGGCCCTATCCCGGCCACGTAGGTCAGCAGCGAGGCGGAGGCAGTGTTCACGTCCACCCCCACCTGGTTCACCACCGACTCCACCACTGCCGTCAGGGCCGCCGCCAGCCGCTTCTGGTCCACGTCGTGCTGGTACATGCCCACCCCAATGGACCGGGGATCTATCTTAACCAGTTCGGCCAGCGGATCCTGCACCCGGCGGGCGATAGACACGGCCCCGCGGAGGGAGACGTCCAGGTCCGGCAGCTCCTCCCGCGCCTGGGGGCTGGCGCTGTAGACGCTGGCGCCCGCCTCGTTGACCAGAAGGTACCGCACCCCATCGAGGGCTTGGGTCAGCGCCGCCACCAACTGCTCGGTCTCTCGGGAGGCGGTCCCGTTGCCGATGGCCACCAGAGTGACACCATGTCGCGGAATCAGTCGGGCCAGGTCGGCCAGAGCCCGCTCCCGCTGCCGCTGGGGCGGGTGAGGATAGATAGTGGCCGTCTCTAGCACCTTGCCTGTGGGGTCTACCACCGCCACCTTGCACCCGGTGCGGTAGCCGGGATCGAGCCCCAGCACAGTGTGTCCGCTCAGAGGGGGTTGAGAGAGCAGAGACCGCAAGTTGGAGGCGAACACCGAGATGGCGTGATCCTCAGCCGCCTCGGTGAGCTGTCGCCGCACGTCCCGCTCGATCGCGGGCAGCAGCAGGCGCTGGACTCCATCGGTCACCGCCGCCTCCAGTTCCGCTGCCAGCGGGGACCGGGGGTCGGGCCGGTACCTGGCCTCCACCACGCTCCGCCAATCGCGCTCCGCCACGTCGAGGCGCACCCGCAGGACCTTCTCCGCCTCACCTCGGTTGAGGGCCAGCACCTGGTGGGGCCGCAACCGGTCGGCCCGGGCCTCGAACTCGTAGTACAGCTCGTAGACCCGCCTAGGATCCTCGGAGCCGACCAACTTCTTGGCCCCGACCAGCCCCCACCGCGCCGCCTTTTCCCTGAGCGCCCCCCGCACCTCCGGATCGTCGCTGACCATCTCGGCCACGATGTCCCTGGCCCCAGCCCAGGCATCCTCCGGGGTCGTCACCTCTTCTGAGACGAAGGGCGCGGCCAGAGCCGTCACGTCTCCTTTCGGACGGGCCTGCTTGAGGATCAGGTCCGCCAGGGGCTGTAGTCCCCGCTCGCGAGCGATGCTTGCCCGGGTGCGGCGCTTGGGTCGGTAGGGCTGGTAGAGGTCCTCCAACTCGGTCAGGGTCTGGGCCGACGCCAGGCGCCGGCGCAGTGCCGGCGTCAGCTTGCCCTGGCCCTCGATGCTGGCCACGACGGACCGGCGTCGCTCCTCCAAGGCTCGGAGCCGCTCCAGGGCAGCCGCCACCTGCCGGATTTGATCCTCGTCCAGGCCGCCGGTGGCCTCCTTGCGGTACCGGGCCAGGAAGGGCACGGTATGCCCTTCGTCGAGGAGCCTGATAGCCGCCTGCACCTTTTCCGTACCGAGCCTCAGCTGCTCCGAAATGAGTCGCTCCGGCTGCATTCCCTCACCCATTCCACCACTCTCACGCCTCTTTCGCTACCACGACCGACGCTTCGCCCTGGAAGCGCGCACCCGCCCCTCTAGGTGCCGCCCCGCCGTCCGGAGAGAAGGGTGCGGTAGAGCAGGGCGGCCCCGGCTAGGATGAGGATGATGGGGAACCAAGGCAGATCCACGCCCACGAAGTCGCCCAAGCCGCTGCCCAGGGCCAGAATGCCCAGAACTATAGTGAAGCCGCTGGTCTTGATGCCGTAGTAGTAGCGGGCCGCGTTCAGCCCCAACAGGATCAGCCCCACGCCCAGCAACCACGTCCCTGAGGGCACCCGCTCGTCCGGCACCAGGCCCAGCCCACCGAGCATGATGAGGAACAGGCCCCAGCCGATCGTCTCTAGTCGCGAGTTGAGTCTCCTCTTGGCCTCCACGTCCGACGACATGGGTCTCCTCCGTCTGACCAGGGTTCTGCGCTTCCGTGGGAGCCATTCTAGGCGGTCACCGCCGTCGCCGAAAGGCCGTCAGCCATCAGGCCACGCTTCCCCTGCACTCTAGAAGGCGCTACACTGCCCGCAGGGCCCGTCTGCTCCGCTGGCGAGCCCAGACCTGGGCGCCGAGGGGGAGTCTATGCTCACCAGGGTGATGAACGCCGGTGTCTTCGGCACGCTCCTGCTGGTGCTGGTCGCCTGCGGCGGGCCCGGCCTCTTTCCTCAGGAAGCGACGGGGACGGTGGTGCTCGTCCCTGCTGACCTGCCGCCGCCCACAGCGACGGTCGCCGTCAGCCCCACGGCCAGCCCCACCGCCACAGTGACGAGCACGGTCACTCCTACCGTCACCCACACCCCTAGCCCGACCGCCTCGCCCACTGCCACCGCTGCCCCCACTGCAACCCCCACGCCCTTGGCCACAGCCGACCCCCTCTGGGTCCTTGAGGACGCCACGAGCGCGCGCGAGGAGGTCAGCACCACAGTGGCCGGCCTCCCCGTCTCCGTGTCCCTGATTACGGGAGCCAGTCTGGGAGAGCGGGAGTGGTTCGCGGTGGAGAGGGTGACGCTCAATACCACAGCCTATGCCGACGGCGCTACACGCCTGGGTGAGGCGGCGATGCGCGCCCACTGGCACGCCTGGCTAGCTCAGCACCCCGACCGCAGCGAGAGCTTTGAACAGTTCCTGGCCGCTCTGGGCCAGGGCCAGGACCGGTCATACACGCTGCTCGCCACGCTCATGGCTTCCGGTGGGGCAGCGCCCGAAGCCGTGAGCGTGGACCCGGCCCGCCCGTTGGAGCTCTTCTACACCGACGAGCCGGGGCCTATCTACCTGGCCGAGGGGACCAGCTTCCATCTAGCCCTTACGCCTGAGGGCAACCTCCGCATCGGCATTCAGGTGGCTCCCCCGGTGCGCCGCTACTACGACCGGCACCTGGCGGAGGACCCTGTCGGCGCCAAGGCCTACTACACCTCCTACGTGTTCAGCCCCGCCTCGGCCTTCCACGTCCTCGGCCTGAGCCGCGAGTTCCAGCGCAGCGGCGTCCGCGACCCTCAGGGCGCCACCGAGGCCACCCGGCTCACCCTGTGCGGCGAGTTCAGAGACCTGGACGAACTGCTCCTGCGATGCGAAGAGGGAGCTGGCTATGAGGGGGTGGTCAGGGCGGTGGTACGGAGCGATTGACGCACGCCGAGAGCGCAGGCACAGCTCCTGCCCCCACACGCACGTGCAAGCTGCCGCGGGGCAGGTCATGGTGTTCCTATGTGCCAACCATGTCCTGATACATTGCGTCAGCGATGTGGTGATACCGGACAGCAAAATGGTGCGCTCGGTACCGACTGGTGCGGTGGCGTGCGGGTGGTGAAACCTCCTCTACTGGATCGTCGCCGTCCGCCGCCCAGTGAAGGCGAAAATCGCCAGAGCCACCAACCCCAGGACCGCGAGGGCCAGTAGCTTGTACTGCCGTGGCGGCACCACCAGGGCGAGGGTGCCAAAGGCAGCCGAGAAGGCGTAGTAGCCCAGCACCACTGTTCTCTGAGACAGCCCCATGTCGTGTAGGCGAAAATGCAGGTGATGTCGGTCGCCCATGTCCGCCCGCCGCCCCTTGAGCCGGCGCCAGACGATGAGGAAGGCCACGTCCAGAATGGGAATGCCCATCACCAGGAGCACGGTGGCCACTTTCGCCCCTCCGATGATGGCCAGCGCCCCCAGGGCGTACCCCAGCGTGTAGGCGCCCCCACCCATGAACACCCGGGCAGGGGCGAAGTTGAAGGGGAGGAAGCCCAGGCATGCTCCCGCCAGCGCTAGCGGCAGGAGCGAGACACTCTCCTGCGGGGGATTCAGCCGGAAACCAGAGTGGATGAACAGCACCACAGCGGCGATGGCGGTGACTCCGGCCGCCAGACCGTCCAGCCCATCCAGCCAGTTCACCGTCTGCATCATCCCCATCATCCAGAAGAAGGTGACGCCGATGGTGAGCCACCAGGGGAAGTCTAGCCGCGAGTTGGGGTCAGAGCTAAAGGGGTTGTTGACGTACTCGATGAAGATCAGCCCCACCATGCCCACGGCCGTGGCCAGGGCCTGTACGATGTACTGGGGGCCCGGAGCAAGCTCGTAGCGGTCGTCCACCAGGCCCAGCACGCACACGATGGTGGTGCCGATCAAGAGACCAGCCAGCCGCCGCGGCTCGTTGACGTCGAAGCGGGGCACGTTCAGCGTCTGCGACAACAGGACAGCGCCCACGAACCCCAGGTAGAGGGCGATGCCCCCAAGGCGAGAGACCACCCGCCCGTGACGTCGCCTGCCTCCGGGGTGATCCGCCATTCCTAGGCGCAGCCCCAGGCGGGCGCACAAGGGCGACAGGGCAAAAGCTATCCCGAAGGCGACGGCGAAAGTGACCGCATACGCGAGCCACATGGCTATCGAGAGCAGCTAGCCGGTACCGAAGAGCCGATGCCCGGCGTCGCCCAGGCCAGGGACTATGTATCCCGCGTCGTTCAATTGCCTGTCCACGGCAGCCACATGCACGTCCACGTCCGGATGCACATCGCGCAACCGCATCACCCCCTCAGAGGAGGCTATCAGCCCCAGAAACTTGACCCGGCGCGCTCCCCACTCCTTTAGTATGTTGACGGTAGCCACGGCGGATCCCCCGGTAGCCAGCATGGGGTCCAGAACCAAGCAGACCTGCACTGTAGGAGCCACGGGGAGGTTGCTGTAGTACTGGACCGGCTGCAGAGTCCGCTCATCGCGGTAGAGGCCCACGTGCCACACCTCGGCCGAGGGCATCATCTCCCAGATGCCGTCCACCATTCCCAGCCCCGCCCTCAGGATGGGCACCAGGCCGATCTTCTCCGCCAGCACTCGCCCCTGAACCTCTCCCAGGGGAGTGGTCACGGTCACGGTCTGCAGTCCTAGGTCCCGCGTGGCCTCATACCCAAGGAGCACGCTGACCTCCCGGACCAGCTCCCGGAACTTCTTAGGCTCGGTACGGATATCCCGAAGGAGAGCCAGTTTGTGCTGCACCAGTGGATGCTCGCTAACGTGCAGTGCGCCCATGTCCTCCCCGCCTCGCCCGGGAACCGATCGGGGCAGCCCTGACGGCTGCCCCGCTCTGCGTGACTCGGATCCGGGCTCAGGACTCACCTGCAAGCTTGAGCAGACGCTCCCAACGAGTGTCCACTTCCTGCTGTAGCTCGTCTATGAGGTGTTGGTTGCCCGGCTGGAACAGATGCCGGAAGCGGCCCTGCGGCTTGAGATACTCGGTGACGGGCAACTTCTCCTTGGGCTTGTACGTCACGCGCCACTCGCCGTCTTCCACCTCATACAGCGGCCACATGCAGGTGTCAACTGCCAGGCGCTGCATCTCGATGGTCTCATCAGCATCGTGGCGCCACCCCCGGTTGCAGCTCGACAGCACGTTCATGAAGGCAGGGCCGTCTACCGCTGTCGCCTTGCGCACTTTCTGCATCAGGTCGCGCCAGTTGTGAGGGGAAGCCTGAGCTACGTAGGGAATGTTGTGGGCCGCCATGATGGCGGTCAGGTCTTTGCGCATCCCTCGCTTGCCCGGCACTACCTTTCCCGCGGGAGAGGTGGTGGTGTTCGCCCCCAATGGCGTAGCGCTGGAGCGCTGGATGCCCGTGTTCATGTAGGCGTTGTTGTCATAGCAGACGTACAGCATACGGTGGCCACGCTCCATAGCTCCAGACAGAGCTTGGAGGCCGATGTCGTAGGTACCCCCGTCTCCCCCGAAGGCGACGAAGCGGGTGTTGTTGTCCTCGATCTTCCCCTGGCGCACCAGCGACCGGTAAGCCGCTTCAATGCCTGAGGCGGTGGATGCCGAGTTCTCGAAGGCATTGTGGATGAAAGGAACGTTCCACGCCGTCTGAGGAAAGATGGTAGTGGCCACCTCAAGGCAGCCCGTGGCGCAAGTCACCACGACCGGCTCATCTATGGCCATCAGCACCTGCTTCACCACTAGGGGAGCGGCGCAGCCGGGACACATGCGGTGTCCGGAAGTGAGCCGATCCGACTTCTTGGACAGGTCCCGCAGTGTCAGTCTGGTCGGAGTGCTGGTCTGAGTCGCCATTCCTAACTCCTCACTCTCTCACGCCCAGGTAGGTTACCAGGTTGGGCACCTCGCCGCCATCGGCGATCCGGAGCAAGTCCATGTAGACGCTCTCGATCTCGGACGGGCCGATGTCCCTGCCGCCCAGGCCGTACACGTAGTCCACCATCGGCACTTTGGAGCCGTTACCGTTCACGTAGAAAGCAGCAGCCATCTCCAGGAACAGGGGGCCGGCGTTGGCCATGCTGCCAAAGGAGATTGAGCGATCCATGACGGCCACGGCCTTCACGTGGGAGAGGGCCTCGACCATCTCCTCGGCTGGGAACGGACGGAATACCCTGGGCTTGAGCAGGCCTGCCTTTACTCCCTGCCCCCGCAGCTCATCCACTACCACCTTGGCCGTCCCGGCGGTGGACGAAAGAGCCACCAGGGCCACGTCGGCGTCGTCCAGCCGATAGGCCTCCATGAGGCCGTAGTTGCGGTTGAAGCGGCGGTTGAAGTCCGCCGCCACTTCCAGGATAACGTCCTTGGCGTGGCTGAAGGCCTCCACCTGCTGGCGCTTGTGCTCGAAGTAGTAGACGTAGAAGTCGAGCGGACCGAAGGTCAAGGGGTTCTCGACGTCCAGAACCGAGTACCTCGGGGTGTAAGTCCCGACGAAGTCCCTCACTGCCTGGTCGTCGAAGACCTCCACCCGCTCCATGGCGTGGCTAGTGATGAATCCGTCCTGCATCACCATCACAGGCAACATGAGGTCCGGGTGCTCGGCGATGCGCACCGCCTGGATCATATTGTCGTAAGCTTCCTCCGGGCTCTCGGAGAAGAGTTGCACCCATCCATTGTCCCGAGCGCCCATGCTGTCGGAGTGGTCGCAGTGGATGTTGATGGGGCCCGACAGAGCGCGGTTAGCCACCATCATCACTATGGGAAGCCGCATGGAAGCAGCGATGTAGGTGATCTCCCACATGAACGCCAGGCCGGCGGAGGAGGTGCAAGTCATCACCCGGGCCCCAGCCGCTCCTGCGCCCACACAGGCGCTCATGGCGCTATGCTCGCTCTCCACGGTGACGAACTCGGTGTCCACCTCGCCGTCGGCCACGAACTGAGAGAAGACCTGCACCGCTTCCGTCTGCGGAGTGATGGGGTAGGCTGCCACCACGTCCGGGTTGATCTGCCGCATGGCCTCGGCCACTGCCTGGTTACCGTCGAGGGCTTTGAAGTCACTCACTTGACCTCTCCTTCCTTGGCGGCTTCCGTCTCCACCACCATGGTGATAGCGTCTACCGGGCAGATGCTGGCGCAGATGCCGCATCCCTTGCAGTGGTAGAGGTCAAAGCCGACCATCTTGCTGTCCTCCACCCGCACGGACATGTCCGGGCAGAACATCCAGCACTGCAGGCAGTTGATGCATTTCTCCTGGTCCACGACGGGGCGGAAAGCTCTCCACGCCCCCGTCTCCAGTTCCCGCGCTGATCCCGGCTCATCTATGATGCCGCCGATGGGGAGCTCTCTCCACCCCTTTGCTCTCGGCATGTAAACCTCCCTCTATCCTATGCCCGCTAGCACCCGAGGGGCGCCTAGGCTTCCTGTACCTGGTCGTACGCCCGTCTGACGGCCTCGACGTTGGCTTCCACTATCTCTGGGCGCAGCTTCTTGCTGAAGTTCCTACGGACGTCTGCTATGATCTGCTCCAAGGGGAACAGACCCGTCGCCCGGGCAAAAGCCCCCAGCATGGGCGTGTTGGTTATCTCCCTCCCCAGGGTCTCTATGGCGATGTTGCTGGCGTCCACGGTATAGACGCGCACGTCGCGTCCTTCCAGGTTCAGCAATCGTCGAATCTCGCCCGGCGACATGCCCGTATTCACCAGCAAGGCCCCGCCATCCTGCAGGCCCTCAGTCACGTCTATCAGGTCCAGCAGCGTCGGGTCCAGCACCAGCACCACGTCAGGGCTGCTGATCTGACTGTGGATCCTGATGGGCTCGGGACTGAGCCTCGTGTAGGCACGTATAGGCGCTCCCATACGCTCGGGACCGTAGTCAGGGAATGCCTGAAAGTACTGGCCCGTGCCCAGCGCGGTCTCCCCCAGAAGCTTGGCAGCGGTAACCAATCCCTGACCCGCCCGGCCGTGCCAGCGGATCTCAGTGAGGTTATTCATCAAGAGCCTCCTAAGTACCTGGTCCGATCGCGATGCAGGAGCTAGCTCGGCTGAAACGGCGCAAAAAGGGGGTTAGGTCGCACGCACGGCCTAACCCGGTGGCAAGCCGCAGGCTAACCCCCAGAGACATCCTGACAGGAAATGTGACCGGCCCAACAGGCTTGCGGTCAAGCCATTCTAACCCCCGGTCGCCACGGTGTCAAAGCGCCTAATGCCTCTCAGGATCGGGCGTGCTGATCCCGAGATCTGCACCGCCGCCCAGGTGCATCGCTGCGCGTAGATCACGAGAGCAAGCCCCGACTGCATTGCCGCCAGACCGCCCAAAGGCAGTGCGCGCGCTCTGTCCCCACCTACCCACGGCGCCTACTGCACCCTGCATCCGAGGAGTGCGCGCGCCCACGCGCGCCGTGTCTCGACCTGCCCCGCGCCTGGTGCACGCTGTACCTGAGGAGTGCGCGCACCCACGCGCGCCTTGTCCCCGCCTGCCTACCGCGCCTGGTGCACGCTGCACCTGAGGAGTGCGCGCGCCCACGCGCGCTCTGTCTCCTAGTGCCTATCGCGCCTGGTGCACCCTGCACCCGAGGAGTGCGCGCGCCCACGCGCGCTCTGTCTCCTAGTGCCTATCGCGCCCCGGGGGCGCTCACTCCTCAAGGGCAAGTTGGACCAGTTCGTCTTGCCCTCGTGGCCAGCGGGAAAGCGGGCTCTAAGGGCCTGCGCAGAAGCGGCGCACGCGAGTCTACCCCCGTGCGACTGCCACCTGAACACACTCGTTCCCCCCATCCTCAGGGCCGCCTCCCCGAACCGGCCCGCTTCGGTCGACACTGTCGCCAGGCTGGCACCATCCCTGACGACCCGCTCTTGGGGCACCGCCGGCCTCGGTTCAGCGCCGAGAGGCATGCGCTTCCACCGGCTTCTCCCCATTCCCCCTCGCACCGGGAAAATGAACGCCATTGACAACCTCTCTAACACCGAGTAGAGTGATGTGTGCGCAAGTGTGGTGTACTGCCGACGGGTGGGATTCGACTGTAACCAGGCTCGGTTAGCTCCGCGGCAGGGATCTATGCAACCGCTTCTCGAGGTGAAGGACCTCCGGGTCCACTACCATATCCCTCAAGGCCCGGTCAGAGCGGTGGAGGACGTGAGCTTCTCTCTCGACCCCGGTGAGAGGCTCGGGCTGATGGGGGAATCGGGCTCAGGCAAGTCCACCGCCGCCCTCTCCCTCATGCGTCTCATCAAACCCCCCGGGCGCATAGAATCGGGAGAGGTCCTTCTGGATGGGCTCAACATCATGTCCCTCCCCCCAGAGCGGATGCAGCAGGTCAGGCTGGCCCAGATCGCCCTGATCAGCCAGGGAGCGATGAACTCGCTCAACCCGGTCATGCGCGTGCGCGACCAAGTCATAGACGGCATGAGGAGCCACGGCATCCGGGAGTCTCGGCGCGGGTGGCAAGATCGGGTCCGGGCTCTACTGGGCCGAGTGGGCCTGGCCCCGGGCGTAGCCGACAGCTACCCTCACGAGCTCAGTGGCGGGATGAAGCAGCGAGTCTGCATCGCCATCGCCATCAGCCTTGAGCCTCGGGTGATCATCGCCGATGAGCCCACCAGCGCCCTGGACGTAGTGGTGCAGCGGCGGGTGATGGAGACCTTGCGCCAGGTTCAGGAGGACATCGGAGCCGCCGTAATCCTAATCGGGCACGACATGGGGCTGATGGCTCAGTTCGTTGACCGGGTGGCGGTCATGTACGCCAGCAGGCTGGTGGAGGAGGGCTCAGCCCGGGACATCTTCCACCAGCCCCAACACCCCTACACTCAGTTGCTCGTGGCCAGCCTCCCCTCCCTGGAGAAGAAGGGCGAGTTCCAGGGAGCCCCCGGCTCCCCGCCTTCTCTTCTCGACCTTCCCTCCGGCTGCGTCTTCCATCCGCGCTGCCCCTACGTCATGGAGCGGTGCACCCACGAGGTGCCACCTGCCTTTCAAGCGGATGGGCGTCATTGGGCCGCTTGCTTCCTCCTGGAATCCGGGTCGGGGCCGTCATGACTCCGCTGCTGGAGGCTCGGCGGGTCACTAAGGTGTTCGGAGGCGGCCTCATCCGCAGGCATGAGGTCGTGGCTCTAGAGGACTTCTCCCTCTCCGTCGGCCTGGAGCAGCCCAGTATCACCGGAGTGGTAGGCGAGAGCGGCAGTGGCAAAACCACCATGGCCCGGCTCCTCCTGGGGCTGGAGCCGGCGACCGAAGGTGAGGTCCTGTACCGGGGCAAAGACCTGCGCCAGCTGTCGCGCTCCGAACGCCACTCATTCCGCCTCGATGTGCAGATGATCTTCCAGGACCCGTTCGGGGTCTACAACTCCTTCTACAGGGTGGATCACGCCCTGGCCGTCCCGGTGGCCAAGTTCCGTCTGGCTCGCGGCAAGCGGCAAACCCGCAGCCTGATCGAGGAGGCCCTCCAGGCCGTGGGGCTGCGGCCGGAAGAGACCCTCGGCCGTTACCCCCATCAGCTCAGCGGCGGGCAGCGCCAGCGGATAATGGTGGCCAGGGCGCTCCTCATGCGGCCCAAGCTCATCATCGCTGACGAGCCCGTCTCCATGATAGATGCTTCCCTGCGGGCAACCGTCCTAGACAACCTGCGCCAACTCAACCAAGACTTCGGTATCTCGCTCATATACATCACTCACGACCTGACCACGGCCTATCAGATCAGCCACGACATCATCGTCCTGTACCAGGGCTCGGTGGCGGAGGCAGGCGACGTGGAGCTGGTGGTCAGGGATCCGCAGCACCCTTACACCAGGCTTCTGATCAGCTCCATACCCTTGCCCGACCCCGATCGAAAATGGGGAGGCGAGATTCCCGAGGTAACTCAGCCAAGGACACTTGCGCCGGGCGGATGCAAATTCGCTCCCCGGTGCCCCTACGCCATGCCCATGTGCCTGGAGAAGCCTCCTCCCCTGTTCCGACCTGAGGCGCGCCGGCTGGCGGCCTGTTACCTGCTTCGGGAACACCCCAGCCTACCCCCAGAGGAGCTGGGCCAGGTGATGACTAACCAGAAAGCCTCACTGGAGCAACCGGGCGGAGGTGGGCCGGCAGCAACGGCAGGTCGGCCCTCGTAGAGCAATAGCCTGCGGGCGGAGGCTAGCCCGCGAAAGGAGGTGGTAGTTCGTCGGTTGGGAGGTGTTGACCAGGGCGAGTAGATTGGCAGGAGCCGACTGACGCCTCTTGAACGAGGCAATCCCAAGTGTGTCCGTGTGCGTGACATGAGCTGGCAAAGGAGCAGGTGAAATGTTACGTGACAGGAAAGCAATCGTGTCTGCAGCACTGGTGGTCGTGATCGCGATCGCGCTGGTCGGCTGTGCCGCCACTCCCGGCCCGGTGACGGTCGAGAAGGTAGAGGTCACTAGGGAAGTGACGGTCGAAGTCACCACCGTGGTGGAGAAGGAGGTGGTAGTCACCGCCACCCCTGAGCCGGCCCCGCCTCCAGCGGACCTGGGCCGGCTGGAGACCCTCAATGTAGCCCTGAGCGGGCGCATCGCTGACCCCACTAACCTCAACATCTATGCCCCTGGCGTCAGCCGTTCCGGCACCGGCATCCACCAGATGATCTACGAGTACTTCTTCTATCAGAACCTGCAGACCGGGGAGTACATCCCTTGGTTGGCTGAGAGCTACGAGTATAACGAAGACTTCACCACCCTCTCCGTGAAGCTGAGAGAGGGCGTGACCTGGAGCGACGGCGAGCCTTTCACTGCCGATGACGTCGTCTTCACCTACGACACCCTCCTAGCCAACCCGGGCATGACCTGGGCCGCCGAGGTGGCCAAGTGGGTGGAGTCGGTCGAGGCCGTGGATGACCTGAACGTGGTGTTCCATCTCCTGACTCCCAGCCCCCGCTTCCACCTGAACCGCGAGGCTTTCCCGGCCGTGGGCATCTGGGGCGGCATCACCATACTTCCTCGCCACATCTGGGAGGGACAGGATCCTCTCACGTTCAAGAGCTCAGATCCGATCGGGACCGGTGCCTACCGGCTAGTCAACGCCACCACCACTTCCATGACTTACGAGCGGCGGGATGACTGGTGGGGCACCAAGGTGTTCGGCGTCACGCCGGCCCCGCGCATCGTCAACTTCCAGTACGTCGGCCCGGAGACCACCGTGGCCCTCGCCCTGGCAGCGAACGAGATTGACACCCCCTTCATCGGCATACTCTCGGTGGGCTCGCTCCTGGAAGTGATGCGGCGCAACCCCAACGTCAGGGCCTGGTACGATGGGCCACCCTATGCCTGGCTGGATCCGTGCCCGCGGCCGCTGATGGTGCAGAATGCCGTCTCGCCGTGGAACCAGAAGGAAGCCCGCTGGGCCCTGTCGTACATGATCGACCGGCAAGCCATCGTTGACCTAGCCTACGAGGGCACTACCGTCCCCGCCTGGGGCATCTGGCCCGACTACGACGGGATGAAGCCCTACTTCGACGCCATCCAGGACCTGCTGGCGCAGTACCCCACCACCACCTACGACCCCGCCCGAGCCGAGGAGCTGCTTCAGTCCATCGGCTACACCAAGGGCTCCGATGGCATGTGGGTCTCGGCCGAGGGGGAGCCGCTGAGGGTTCGCTACCTGGTGCAGGGAGACTCAACCGAGGAGATGAAGGTCTCCGCCGTCCTGGCGGATCAGCTCCAGGCCCAGGGCATCGAAGTGGAGGTGCAGGCCCTGACCGGCGGGGTGATGTCCGACACTATCCTGCGGGGCGAGTACGACATCAAGCTGCACTCTTTCTGCCCCGGCTACATCTTCGAGAACTTGGAGCTCTTCCACAGCAAGTTCTACGTCCCGCTGGGCGAGCCGGCACCGTGGTATGAGCGCAACTCGTTCCGCTACAGCAACCCCGAGTTCGATGCCATAGTGGACGAGATGGCCGCCACGCCGCCCGAAGACATCGAGACGATCGCCGACCAGTTCCATCGAGCCATGGAGATCTGGCTCGACGAGCTGCCGGTAGTCCCGATAGTGCAGGCGCCGGCGCTGGTGCCCTTCAACTACACCTACTGGGAAGGCTGGCCGTCGGCCGAGAACCCCTGGAACATGCCCGTGAGCTGGTGGGCGACGTTCGAGCTGGTGATCACCGGCTATCCGTCTCCCGAAACCGGGGAATGGGTAGGCGGCATCCGGCCGGCCAGCCAGTAACACCGGCAGTCGCGCCCGGAGGGAGGGGCTGGGTCCCCTCCCTCCCCTGAGCCACCCGGCCGGGGTGGCGGCCCTCGGTGGGGCTCCCCGGCCACCCAGGCTGAGCCCGCATAGAGGGCACCGAAGAGGTCGGTCTTGCCTCACCAGGAAGCGGCTTCGGCCCGCGTGTTCTGCCGAGCGGGCGGGACCACTTGGTGTGCCCAGTCCCGGGGCACGCCCGAGAGGACAACATAGTGGGCTACCTCAAATACATAGTGCAGCGCTCCGTCATCCTGGTCGCCACGGTGGTGATCTCGGTCACCGTTGTCTTCTTCGTCCCCCGCATGGTCCCGGGTGATCCTCTGGGTGCCGTCTTCCTCAAGCTCGCCGCCATGGGAGGCAGCGCCGGCGCTCCAGAGCTAGTCGAGGAGTACAAGCGGATCTTCGGGCTCGACCGCAGCATGTGGGAGCAGTACGTCAGTTTCGTGCGGGAGTTGCTGCGGGGGAACTTGGGCTACTCCATCAGCAGCTTCCCCTCTGAGGTGGCCGACCTGCTCCGAGCGTCGCTCCCCTGGACCATCGGCCTTCTCACGGTTACCACCGTGGTGAGCTGGGTGCTCGGGTCTATCATCGGTGCCGCCGTGGGCTGGAGAGGCGAGGAGTCGAAGGCGCTGCAGGCTTTGGTTCCGGTGGCCCTGGTGCTCTACACCATTCCGTACTACATCTTAGCCATCATTCTCATCTTCCTGCTGGCCTTCCAGTGGCCCATCTTCCCTCTGTCCGGGGCCTACTCCGTGGGCCTCAGGCCCGGGCTCAGTCTCGACTTCGCCCTCGACGTGGCCCGTCATGCCACCCTGCCCGCTCTCAGCATCATCTTGGTCTCGCTCGGCTGGTGGTTTCTGAGCATGCGCAGCCTCATAACCTCTCTCAAAGGCGAGGACTACATCCTCCAGGCCGAGGCCAAGGGCCTCTCCAACCAGCGCATCTTGTGGCGCTATGCCTTTCGCAATGCTCTGCTTCCTCAGGCGACCGGGCTAGCCATCTCGCTGGGGCACATTGTGGGAGGCGCCCTCATCACCGAGGTCATCTTCGCCTTTCCCGGCATAGGATGGCTGATCTACACCTCCATCACCAGCCTCGATTTCCCCGTCATCCAGGGTGCAGTCTTGCTGATCATACTCTCGGTGGCAGTGGCCAATTTCATCATAGACATACTCTACCCCATCGTTGACCCGCGTATCCGCTACGAGCAGGCACGAAGGGGCTAGCACATGGCAGCCGTAGCCGTTCGACCCCCAACGGGTTACGTCTCCGCCCTGCTGCGAAACCGCAAGTTCGCGGCCGGCCTAACGATCTTCCTCCTAATCGCGGTTGTGGCTCTGGTAGGCGGTGAGTTCGTGGATCCGCAGTTGCGCGGGGCTGGTCGCTTCCCCCCTCGCCTCCCGCCCAGCTCGAGGGCCTTCCTGGGGACCGACACCCTGGGGCGCAGTATCGCGGTGCAGATGACGCAGGCTGTGCCCAATTCCCTTCAGGTGGGCCTCATCGCCGCCCTCATCGGCACCCTGGTAGGAGCCCTAATCGGCTTCACCAGCGGTTACTTCAGCGGGCCCATTGACGCTGTGCTGCGCGTCCTCATTGATGTCTTCCTGTCCGTGCCTTCGCTCCTCTTCCTGATCCTGATCGCGGCCCTAGTGAGAGGCGTAGGGGTGCAGACGATGGCTCTCATCATCGGAGCGTTCGCCTGGCCCTCGCCGGCCCGCCAGGTTCGGGCGCAGATACTGAGCCTGAAGGAGCGCCCGTTCGTGGAGGTGGCCCGCCTGTCTGGCATGCCCAGCCTGGAGATCATCTTCCGGGAGCTGGCCCCGCACATGCTCCAGTGGCTAGGCGCCAATTTCGTCAACGCCTTCATCGCGGCTATCTTGGCCGAGTCCGGGCTCTCCATCCTGGGGCTGGGCCCGCAGAGGGAGATGACCCTGGGCATGCTCATCTACTGGGCCCTGACCTACGGCGCCATCCTGCAGAACCTCTGGTGGTGGTGGGCCACGCCAGTGGTAACCCTCATCCTCCTCTTCCTCTCCCTATACCTCATCCATCTGGGGTTCGACGAGGTCAGCAACCCCCGCCTGCAGGGTCAGTAGGGGCTGGCTACCGTGCCTACCCCGGTTGGCACCGTCGGCCTCCCGCGCTAGAATCCGCCCACAGCCAGCGGAGGGAGTGCGAAATGCCCGATACACCCGTCATAGACATGCACCATCACCTGGGCACCGACCCGGAGTACGCCGATAAACTCGCTGCCATCTGCCAGCGCCTGAACGTGGTAAAGGTCTGCATCATGGCCCTGGAAGGGTGGGGCCCCCGAGGTGGCTTCGCCGGCAACGACGCTGTCGAGCGCGCCTTCAATCGGTACCCGGACCTCATCTGCGGCTTCGGGCACGTTCGCCCTGACATCGAGGGCCCAGAGAAGGTGCAGGAGCTGAAAGACCGCGGTTTCACCGGGCTCAAGTTCATGACCCCGCGCAAGCAGTACAATGACGAGTCCTACTTTCCCGTCTACGAGAAGGCGGAGGCACTGGGGATGCCTGGGCTGTTTCACCTAGGCATCGTGGCCCGCCATGTAAGCGGGCACGACGTTCGCATTGATTGCAGCCTCATGCGGCCTATCTATCTGGACTCCATTGCCCGCACCTTCCCCGACTGGACCATCATCGGCGCTCACCTGGGCAACCCCTGGTACGAAGAAGCCACCATGACCGCCCGCTGGAACCCCAACGTCTTCTTCGACCTCTCCGGCTCCACCCTCAAGAAGAAGAGGCCGGAGTTCCTGGGAGAGCTGCTGTGGTGGGACAGCACTACCCGCTACGGCAGCCCCGACGGCAGCAACGCCTGGGAGAAGATAGTGTTCGGCAGCGACGTGGAGTACTACGAGATCAAGGACGTGCTTCACGACTACGAAGTGCTCATGAAAGCCAACCAGCTGCGCCCTGATCTGCGCTACGCCGTACGGTACGCCACCGCAGCCAGGATCTTGGGGCTGGAGGACTGACATGAAGGTGGCCATCGTCTACCACTCCGAGACTGGCAACACCGAGCGCATGGCCGAGCTGGTGGCCGAAGGCTGTCGTTCGGTAGGTGACGACGTGGAGGCCCGCCTAATGACGGTCTCCGAGCCGGACGTAGACTACCTCCGCCAGGCTAAGGCCATCATCCTGGGCTGCCCCACCTACGAAGCCACCTGCTCCTGGCAGATGAAGCGCTATCTTGATACGGCTGGTTCGGAGTTGGAGGGGAAGCTGGCCGGGTTCTTCGTCTCCCAGAACTGGCCCGGCGGCGGCGGTGGCAGCGTCGCCGAGTTGATGATGATCGCTGGTGCCCTGGTCAGAGGCATGCTGGTGTATTCCGGCGGCATCACCCAGGGCTACCCTTATCTGCACCTGGGGGCCGTCTCCACCCGCGCTCCCGAGGACTCTCTCTACCGCGAGCGCTGCCTGCAATTGGGAAGAGTCATCACCCGCAAGGCTCTGGAGCTCTTCGGGGGTTAGCTCCAGCCCCCATCCCCTTCTCCCACTTCGTGGGAGAAGGGGTGCCAGCCAGCCTGCCGGGGCCCACGAAGAGCGCAATGCCGGCTATGGGATCCAAGGAAATGGCCGGGCAACCACTCCTGACTTGATAGTATCATAGGGCATTTGCCAACTCATCGCCCTATTGGCTAGACTAGGCCAATCCCTCAGCGAACTGTCACGCTACAAACTGGGCCTCGGCCACCCGCGTCACGGGTCTCGCTGTGCCCAACAGTCGAAGGAGTAGCGAAGTGGATCAGACAATGTCCGTGCAGGTGGATCGCAAGGCCCTCGAAGACTGGCGGCCGCTCTACACTATCGCCACTGCAGCCGAGCTTCTGGAGTTGCATCCGCGCACCCTGCGGCTCTATGAGCAGGCGGGCCTGATCAAGCCGGCGCGCAAGAACAATCGCCGATTCTACTCCAACTCCGACCTGGAATGGGTGCGCGTCGTCCGTCACCTCATCCACGACGAGGGGCTCAACCAGCAGGGGCTCAAACGGATGCTTGCTATGGTCACCTACTGGCGGGTCATGGACGGAGACCCACCTAACGGTGATGCCTGCCGGGACCGAGCCAGCCGGACGGCACCTTGCTGGGATCACAGCTCGGCCGACGATTGCAGCTGCTATTCGTGCTCGGTGTACCTGGCTGCCCGCCAAGAGATCGTAAATCAGGACTCCAACGGGAGGAGAGCCGACTAGCACCCCCCGCCGATGGGTGGGTACAGGCCGATGGCATCGCCATCCCGCAGGACGTCGTCCTTAGAGGCAAGAGCTCCGTATCGGCTCACGATGGAGACTTCTCCCTGCGGCAGGCCGAGCATATCTATGAGATCGCGGATGCGGGTGCCGGACGGCACCCGCATCTCTCGTTGGGGCTCACCGCCGGCCGCGTGACGCAACCCGTGGCCAAAGCGAACGGTAACCCGCACCTCGCCCTGGGCGGGGCTCACCTGCTCTCCAGCCTGTCCGCCACCCAGGCGACATCCAGCTCGGCCAGCCGCGCTCGCGTCGGGCAGCCATCCTCGTTCCAGCCCATCATGGCGTAGTACATGTCCAGGGCGTCGCGCAGCGCCTGCGGGTCTATACCCCCGTCCGTCAACGCTCCTTCGGCGCGGGGCCCATGGGAGCGAGGAGGAAGCCTGTCATCCTCGGCGCGGAACCCCTCTCTGTAGTTGAAGGCCCGAGCCATGGCAAAGGCTCGCTCCGCTGCCTTCATCAGCTCGAAGTAGGTGGCGTTCCAGCCCGTGACAGCTCTCACGATCTCTACCTGCTGGTCGGGCGTCCACGGAACGAACATACAAGTGACCAGAATGTTGTACAGGGTGTTCTGCAAAGTCCCGTAGATGGTCAAACGGACCTTCTCCGGACCCAGACTCTCCAGGGGGATGGGCTCCAGGATGCCGATGGCGGCCGCCTTCGCCAGGGAGCCGCCTGGCTCGGTGTAGCCAGTGTCGTGCACAGCGTGGCAGTGATCGGCCCCAGTGGGCGAGATGGCGTAGCTAATGGCCAGCGCCCGCTTGTACCGGGGCTCGTGCATGGGCAGGTCCTGACCCTTGACGTGAACGGCGAATTGCTCTGCCCCCCGCCCCAGCCTCTCAGCGGCGCGCGCCGGCCCCTCCGCCAGCAAGTCACCGATTCCCTGGCGCCGGGCGATGAGCTCGATCGCCTGCACCAGGGCCTCGCCGCTGCCGAAACGCAGCTCCAGCCCGCCGGTGTCGTCCGTGGTCAAGAGCCCCCGCTCGAAGGCTTCCATGCCGAAGGCCACCGCCGAGCCAGCAGCGATGGTGTCCAGGGAGTAGGCATTGCACAGCTCGCTGGCCTTGGAGATGGCGGCCAAGTCACTCACCCCGCAGTTGGAGCCCACCGCCGCGATGGTCTCGTACTCGGGCCCGCCATAGGCTGGGTCCACGCGGTAAGGCTGCTCCAGCGACACCACCTTCTTGCACCGGACGGCGCAAGCGTAGCAGGCCTCCATCCCCACGCGGATGGTGTCGGCCAGCGTCTCCGCCGATATGTCTTTGGCCTGTGGGAAGCGCGTGCCTTGCCAGTTGCGGACGGGCAAGTTGCCGGACAGCTCGCCGGCGGCCATGTCCACGCCAGTGCCATACTTGTGCATGTTGACCGCCAGCTCTCCTTCGGCCACCCCACGGGCCATGAACCGAGCCAGCTCCCGAACCTTGTCCGCGTCGGCGACCGGGATGTCCTGAGTGCCGCGCACGGCGATGCACTTCAGGCGCTTGGAACCCATCACCGCCCCCAGGCCGCAACGCCCAGCGGCGTCCTTAAGATCGTTGATGATGCAGGCGTAGCGCACCAGGTTCTCGCCGCCTGGACCGATGCCGGCAAACCGGGCCCGAGGCTCTCTCATCTCCTCCCGGACCCTCTCCATAGTCTCTTTGGTGCTCAGGCCCCACAGGTGGCCGGCGTCCCGCAGCTCGGCCGCATCGTCGTTGATGGCCAGGTACACCGGCTCAGAGGCCTGGCCCTCCACGATGATAGCATCATACCCTGCCCGCTTGAGCTCGGAGCCCCAGAAGCCGCCCACCTCCCCCACTCCGAAGCCGCCCGTCAGGGGGGACTTGGCCCCCACGGCGTTACGAGCCGAGCCCGAGAGCGGCACTCCCGACACCACGCCCGTAGCGAAGACCAGTATGTTCTCGGGACCGAGGGGGTCTACCCCAGGTGGCATCTCCCGCAACAGCGTTTCCAGGATGATGCCCCAGCCGCCGAAGTAGCGCCGGTAGTAGACCTCGTCCCGCTCCTCCACCTGCACCCGGCGCTCGGTCAGATTGACTCTCAAGAGCTTGCCCGTGTAACCGTAAGGCATGACCAGACCTCCCTACAAACTGCGAAGATTCCCGATCACGGTTCTGGTGAACTCCTCGGTAGTGCTCTGCCCGCCCAGGTCGGGCGTGAGCGTCCGGCCCTCCGCCGTGGCCCGCTCCAGGGCGCGCATGACCAGGTCGGACGCGTCGCGCTGACCCAGGTGCTCGAGCATCATGGCCCCCGCCCAGATGGAGGCTATGGGGTTGGCGATGCCCTTCCCGGCGATGTCGGGCGCGGAGCCGTGGACGGGCTCGAACATGGACGGGTAGCGACCCTCGGGGTTGAGGTTGGCGCTTGCCGGCACCCCCAGGCTACCCTGCAACGCCCCACCCAGGTCGGTGAGGATGTCCCCGAACAGGTTGCTGCCCACCACGACGTCCAGGCTCTCCGGATGGGTGATAAACCGAGCCGCTAGGGCGTCCACGTGGTACCTTTCGGCAGTGATATCAGGGTACTCCGAGGCCACCTGCTCGAACACCTCATCCCAGAAGACCATGCTGTGGTTGATGGCATTGCTCTTAGTGGCGCTGGCCACCCGGGAGCGACCATGCCGGCGGGCGTATTCGAAGGTGTAGCGTATGATCCTCTCGGTGCCCTTGCGGGTGAAGATGGCCGTCTGAACCACGACCTCTTCTGGGTGCCCTCGATGAACTCGGCCACCGGCCCCGCTGTACTCCCCCTCGGTGTTCTCCCGCACGCAGACGAAGTTGATGTCGTCGCTGCCCTTGTTCCGCAGCGGACCCGGTATCCCGGGTAGGAGCCGCACCGGGCGCAGGTTCACGTACTGCTGGAAGTGCTGGCGAATGGGCAACAGCAGCCCCCAGAGGGAGACGTGGTCCGGCACTCCCGGGGTGCCGATGGCGCCCAGGTAAATGGCATCGAACTGAGCCAGCGTGGTCAGTCCAGAATCAGGCATCATCCGGCCCGTCCGCAGGTAGTAGTCGCAGCCCCAATCGAAACGCTGCCACTTGAGCTCGCAGTTGCCCACGACGTCCGCGGCCACGTCCAGGACATCCATGCCGGCCGGGATGACCTCCCGTCCGATGCCATCTCCGGCGATGACGGCGATCTCGTATCTAGGCACCGGTTACTCCTTGATCCAGCAGGGGGCGGATCCGCCGTTCATAGTTGCGGAACAGAACCTCAGAGCTGACCGCTCCGCCGCTCCGATCGCGGGAGGCCTCGTACATGAACGGGCCTCGATAGCCAGCCTGTACCAGGGCCCTCAAGGCTGCCTCCCACTCGATCACGCCCTGCCCGGGCAGCCAATGCCTCTCGTCCAGCCCGTCGTTGTCGGAGACATGGACGGTGATGATGCGGCCGGACAGAGCTAGGATGCGGCTGGTCAAGTCCTGCCGCAGGTTGGCGTGGTTCAGGTCGAGACAGATGCCGGCCACATCGGGACTGATGCCCGAGAGCAGGTACTCCAGCTCGGCCACGCTGTTTCCCGGACAGGTGCGGGGCAGGTACTCCAGCGCCATCCGCAAGCCAAGGATCTCGCAGCGCTCCGCCACCGATCGCAGACTCTCCCGAGCAGCGCGCAGCCGCTGACAACGCAAGTCAGCGGGAATGGGTTCGGCACCCCCGTGCACTACCACCATCCCGGCTCCTAGGGAGGCTGCCAGGTCGACCGACTCCAGCACCACGCCCACCGCTTCTGTCCGGCGCTCCAGCGCCGACAAGTCCACTGAGGCGCCAAAGGGCGTGTGAACCGACCAGCAGACGAGCCCGGTCCGGTCGAGCAGTGCTGGCCACCGGCCGGTGCCGTTCAAGTCCTCCAGTCTGAGCGCGATCTCGCACCTGTTGACCCCTAGCTCCGGGGCTCGGAGCATCTCCTGTTCCCGCGACTCGGGTGGGAAACAGGCACTCGAGTAAGCCAGATCATAACTAAGCGCGTCCGACATTAGTCTCCTCATCAGCCAATCACGACGGATAGGTTCGGGCGCGAGCCCGACTACCGGCTGCCCTTACGGCAGCCTTCTCCACGTCCAGCAAGACTACCACTATCTGCTTAGGGTCGCCGCAAGACGGGGCACGAACACCAACAGCCCCACCACCACCGAACTGAGGGCAGCCACCAGCGCTGCCGCAGCCGAGGCATCCTTCGCCAGGCGAGCGCCATCGTCGTAGCGGGGGCAGGCCAGGTCCACCGCCCTCTCCACTGCCGTGTTGATCAGCTCAGCCGTGAACACGCCGGACATGCTCAGCACTACCGCTGCCCATTCCAGCGCCCTCAAGTTCAGAATCAGCCCGGCGATCACCACCACCGCCCCGATGACAGCTTGGATGCGCAGGTTGCGCTGGCTCGCCAGCGCCGAAGACATCCCTCGCCCAGCACAGACGAAGCTAACAACAAGTGAGGGTCGCTCACGCTCGGGCATCAAGCGCCTCCTGCACCGCTGCCTGCTGCAGCGCCCACATCTCGCGCTCCTCAGCCTCTTCCAAGTGATCGTAGCCCAGCAGGTGAAGGGTCCCGTGAGCCACCAGAAGCGCCAGCTCCTCCTCCAGAGGGTGCCCCGCCTCCGCCGCCTGGGCCCGCGCCCGATCGGCGGAGATGATCACATCGCCCAGGTATGAGGCCAGCTCGCCGGTCAAGTCCTCGTCCCCGGTCTGGAAGGAAAGCACGTCCGTGGCGCTATCTACCCCCCGAAAGCGGCGGTTCAGCTCTGCTATCTCGTCGTCGCCAGCCAGCACTACGGTCATGTCCACGCCCTCAGGCGCCCGACCCGCCTGGCGGAGGGCGGCCTCCGCAGCCCGCACCACTACCTTCTCCGCGCCGGGTACGTTGGCCTCGGGACGGCTGTGAACCTCGATCACGCCCCCACCTCCTCCCCGTTTCCTGCTTCAGGCGAAGGGGAGGGCTGCGCTTCCCTCGGCAGTCGCTCCTCATGGAAGGCGTCCCTATCTTCCTCATCGGTCGGTTCCGCCCGCTCCGGTCTCGGTTGCGGCTCCTCGGCCGGCACCTGGCAACCGTTCTCCGACCGCTGCTCAATTAAGCTGCCCTCGGGGTACTGCACCCGCGGGTGGAACACGCCCTGGAGAACGTTGATGAACGAGACTTTGATGGCAGCGATGTCGTGCAGGGTGAGGGGGCACTCGTCGAGCTCGCCCTCGAGCAGGCGATCATCCACCACACGTTCCACCATGCGGGACAGCTCCTGCCCGTTGGCGGGCCGAGCCGCCCGCGTAGCGGCCTCACAGGCGTCGGCCAGCATGACGATGGCTGTCTCTTTGGTCTGGGGGCGCGGCCCTGGATAGCGGAATCCTTCCTCATCCACGTTCTCGGCCCCGTAACGGCGCACACTCTCCTCATAGAAGTAGTCTTGCCGGGTGCGGCCGTGGTGCTCGGCCGCAAAGCGAACGATGGCCGAGGGAAGGCGATGCTTGCGCGCCAGCGCCACTCCCTCCGCCACGTGCCCTATGATGATCTCGGCACTGGCTCGGGGATCCAGACGGTTGTGGACATTCCCCACCTCTTCCTGATTCTCGGAGAAGAAGTAGGGGCGCGTCACCTTGCCCACGTCGTGGTAGTAGGCTCCCACACGCGCCAACACGGCGTTGGCTCCCACCCGTTCTGCCGCCTGCTCGGCCATGTTGGCCACCATGACGCTGTGATGGTAGGTGCCCGGAGCCCGGAGCATCAACTCGCGCAGGAGAGGTTGGGTGGGTCGTGCCAACTCGAGGAGCTGAAGGGACGTCACTGCCCCGGTGAAGCCGCTCACCACCAAGTAGCCCACGATGGCGATGCTCCCGGCCAGGGCCGCGTTGATGGTGCCCGCTCCCATCAGGCTGGCCAACCCTACGGCGTCGTAGTTGCCTCCTGGCAAGCGGAACAACAAAGGCACGGTCACGTTCACAAACAACACCCCGGCGGAGGCCCACACGAATGCCTTCAAATGACGAAGCCGACCCAGCAGCAGCACGCCGGCCACCCCTCCGAGAAGCCCCATGGTGCCCAGCTCCAGCAGGGCACCATCGGCGAGCACGACGTAGAAGCTGAAGGGAAGTACACAAAGGAGGAAGGCCAACCCGGGGCTGACCAGAACCGCCGCCAGCATGGGCAGGGCGGCAGCAGGGTAGGCATAGGGAAGGACCACGTGACCGGGTATCATCAGTCGAGCGGCGATGGCCGAAGCGAGCGTCCCCAGCCCCACCAGCCCCAGGCGGCGCCAGTCATGGCCGAGGGCCGGCTCGTGCACTGCAATGTAGGCGAAGAGAAGCAGGCCCACGACGAGCATCAGCCCAAGAGTGCACAGGTCCTCGATCCAGTTGTGGTCGGGCTCCATGAGCCCAATGTGGCGCAGGGCTTCCATCTGCAGCTCGGTAACCCGGTCCCCCGCCCTCACTACAGCCTGGCCCGCTTGGTAAGCCACGGAAATGGGTTGCACGCTCTCGCGCGCCCGGCGTCGGGCCTCGGCGGTCCGGTCCTCGTTGGCAAGCGTATTGGGGACCACCAGGTCGGCCACTAGGTCCAGCACCACGTCTGCCTGGGCATCGGACAGGTCGAACGAGAGCTGGGTCGGGACCCGCCTCCTGGCCTCGGCAACGTCCACGTCGCGGATCACCATCCGCATGGAGAGGTCCAGCACCCGGACGACCTCCCGCTCCACGGCAAGCCACTCGTCGTCCGAGAGCGCCAGTATCTCCCCCACGATCTCTTCCGAGAGCTCGACTCCGTCCAGACGCAAAAGGGCTTGGCGCCGCATGTCCTCGGTCATGTCGAGATCGCTGCGTATGGAGGAAATGCGATCCAGAATCTGTCGCGCCAGACTGACCTGTCGCCGGGCGACGCCAGCATCCGGAGCGTCGTAGACCACGTCCACTGCGCTCTCGGCCGCCTGACGAGCCCGCTCTGTGAGGACATCGCTGATGTAGGTCACGCTTCGGGGCGCGGTTATGTCGCGTGGGCTTATGTCGCCCAGCTCGAGAGCAAGGGCCGGCCCGGGGGAGCCTCGGACGACCAGAACGGCCCCCAGGGCGAGGGACAGCAGCAACGCGGAACCCAGAACCCTCAGCCGCTCAAGGGGGGTCAGTTCTCGCTCGGGAAGCGTGTAGGGGTCTTGAGTGAAAGCGAAAGCCACCGCTGCCTTAGCTTGACTGGGAGAGAAGCCTGCGAGCTAGCTCGCTCACCTGCCGCCCGTCGGCCCTTCCCCTCACCCGGGGCATAACCAGTTTCATAACCTGGCCTAGCTGGCGGGGGTCTTCGGCGCCGGTTTCGGCGATGGCCTCCCTGACGACAGCCTCAACCTCCTCGGCACTCATGGGCTCGGGCAGATACTCGGCTATGATAGCAAGCTCGGTCTCCATCTCCTGCACCAGGTCTTGCCGCCCCGCACGGCGGTACATCTCCAACGGCTCTTGCCGCTTCTTGGCCTCCCGCTGGAGCACCTCTATCAGCGCCGCCTCGTCTAGCGAGTGTCCTTGGGCCACCTCTTCGTTCCTGATGGCGGCCCGTAGCATGCGCAGCGTCTCGCGCCGCCGCACATTTCCAGCGCGCATCGCGGCGTGCATGTCCGCCAACAGGTCATCAGTGAGAGCCAAGGCCTCCTCCAGTACTGCCCTGAATGCGCTAGGTCAGAGGGTGATTATAGGTCTGGGGCCAGAGAGGGTCAAAGACCTGGGTCGTCCGGCGCAGTCCTGCCTCTGAGGCCGATGCCGCAGGCCACATCGGTCCCGTCGCCTCTCCTGCACGGTGCACTACTATCGCTGAAGCTTCTCGTGTGCCCCCATGCGGCCGCTCCGAGAGCCATGCCTCTCATATCCTTGTCACGCCCGCTCCCCCAGTCCCGTGCCCGCGTCCCCCGGTGTCATTCGGAGCGTCAGCGAAGAACCTCGGACTGGGAAATCGAAGATGCTTCACTTGGTTCAGCATGACACCCGGGGGACACGGCTGCCTCACTGATGCTCAGAACGGCACCAGAGGCACACAAGTGGTACGCTGAGGCTCAGGCTGATGGTCGGGGGCGAGGGGCGCAGTCCGCCAAGACTCACTACGACGATTGCGGGGCGAGCCCCGGTTCCTCGCTCACTCTGCTCGCTCGCCGACACTTGTCAGCATGGCTGCCGCGGCCTACCATTGCCTGCCACCTGGGGAGGGAATGCCCATGCTAGAGGACGTCAAAGCCGAGATCAGATCGGATCTGGAGGAGCTCACCGCTCTGGACGGGGTATCGGGGCACGAGGAAGCGGTCATCCGCGCCCTGCGCCACAAGCTCGCTCCCTTGAGCGATACCATCAGCGTGGACTGCTTCGGCAACGTTTGCGCTACGGTCGGCGGCTCCGAGGGGTACCACCTGCTGCTGGCCGCCCACTCAGACGAGATCGGGCTCATGGTCAAGAGCGTGGAGCCCGAGGGATACCTTCGGTTCTCCATTGTCGGTGGCACCCAGCCCGCCCTTCTCCCCGGGCGCATGGTCCGCATCAATGGGTCGGTGCGCGGCGTGATCGGGGTCAAGAGCGGACACTTGCAGGGACCCGAAGACCGCGGCCGCCTGCCCGATCCCGACGACTTGTACATTGACGTCGGAGCCGCCAATGCCGATGAGGTGGCTGCCCTCAGGGTGCGCATCGGTGACGCGGTGGCCTTCGTCAGCCCGCTGGTGGAGCTAGGACGGCCGGACATCGTGGCCGGCAAGGCCATTGACGACCGCCTTGGTTGTGCTGTCCTCTTGGCTACCATGCGCAGGCTGCAGCGGGAGCGGCCGGCCACCCGGGTCTCCTGCGTCATCACCACCCAGGAAGAAGTCGGTCTCCGCGGTGCCGCCGTGGCCGCCTACTCCTTGGCGCCTGACTGCGCCGTGCCCGTGGATACCTTCATGAGCGGCGATACACCGGACGTGGACTACCACCGCGAGATGCCGGCAGCCATCGGCAAGGGCCCGGTGCTCCTCCTGGCGAGCGGCGACGCTGCAGCCGGCAACATCATGCATCCGGCCATGCGCCGTCTCCTGGAACAGGCTGCCCAGAGCGCCGGTGTGCCCTACCAGCGCGCCACCGTGCTGGGCAAAGCCGCCACCGACGCCGCCTCCATCCATCTGGCGCGGGGGGGCATCCCCACCGGCGGCATCGGCCTCGCCCGTCGGTACTCCCACTCGCCCGTGTGTACCTGCGACCTCAACGATGCCGCCAACGCCGTCCTTTGGCTCCTGGCTCTGGTGCGCGCGCTCGAAAGTCTCCCCTCCCTGGCCTTCCTGGAGGAATGACCGGGGCAGAAGCCCTCACGGAGGCAGACATGTCCCTGGACCACATCCTGGAGAACGCCGACCGGTCTCTCGACGAGGCCGTGGAGTTGCTTGCCGAGCTCATTCGGGTTCCGAGCATCAACGCCGGGGAAGACGGTCCCGGGCACGAGACGGATGTCTGTCGAGTCCTGCAGGCCAAACTGGCCCGGGAGGGCATCGAGGCCCGCATTCTGGAATCGGCACCGGACCGGGGCAACCTGGTGGCAAGCCTTGGGTCCGGCGGCCGTCCCCGCCTCCTTCTGATGAGCCACCTCGACGTGGTCCCGGTGGACGACGCCGATCAGTGGCGCTTCCCACCCTTCGCCGGCACCGTGGCGGACGGGGCCATCCACGGCCGGGGCGCCGCCGACTGCAAGGGCCTCGCCGCCGCCGGCGCCATGGCCCTCCTGGTTCTGGCCCGCGTGAACCTGCCCCTGAGAGGGACAGTCATCTTGGCCGCCGGGGCCGACGAGGAGACGGGCGGCCGCTACGGCTTCGAGTGGCTCGCCCGCCAGCACCGCGACTTGATCGCGGCCGACTACGCCCTGAATGAAGGTGGAGGCACTTGCTTCCAGACGGGGGAGCGATTGGGCTACATCCTCAACACCGGCGAGAAGGGGCGCCTAGAGGCCACCATCACCCTGACCGGACGGGGGGGACACGCCGCTGCTCCCTGGGCCGCGGACAGCCCCCTCTACCCTCTGGCCACGGCCGTTCAGCGCCTCCAGGCCTACCGGCCCGGGGTGGACCTATCGCATCCGGTATTCGATGCCGCCCGCGCGATGATGGCGCGGGACCTGGTCCGCTTCCTCTCGGTGGACTTCGCTGCCCTGGACAGGGCCGAAAGGGGCATAGCCTCAGCCCTGCGCGGTGCTTCGGCCATGACGGTGACCCCCACCATGGCACGCGCCGGCTCCAAGTCCAACGCCATTCCGGCCACCGCTCAGCTCACCTGCGACGTGCGCACCCTCCCCGGTCAGACACAGGCCGACGTCGAGCGTGCCCTCGCGGATGCACTGAAGGGCCTGGCCGGCGTCCAGGTGCAAGTGCGCACCACGGCCGAGCCCAGTGCTTCGGACTACCCGACCCCGTTCAGCCAGGCGGTCCAGAGGGCCACCGCCGCGGCCACTGGCCACCACGACCTGGCTTGGCTTCCCGGCATTACCTCCGGCTTCACCGACTCTCGCTTCGTCCGGCCCCTCGGGGCCACGGTCTACGGCTTCGCTCCCCAGGCTCCCCGGCCAGAGCTGGGCGGCCAGGAAGGAGTACATGGGCGCGACGAGTGCTTGCCCGTAGAGAGCCTGCGGACCATGCTCCGGACCCTCGTTGCCGTCGCCTGGGAGACGGTGGCGAAGCGTGATGCGTGAAGAGTGATACGTGATGCGTGAAGAGTGATGCGTGATAGGTGACGCGTCAGGCGCCATATCTGACGCTCGCTCATCTCGCTCATCACGCATCACGTATCACGAATCACGCATCACGCATCACGTATCATTCTCTCAGCCGCGCTCCCAGCCGCTCCGCCAGGCGCCGGGCGATGCGCTCGTGCGCTCTCCGCACCTCGTCCTCCCCAGGCGTCCGGTCCAGAGCCCGGTAGACCAGGCGGAAGGCCAGACTGCGCTCCCCCTCGGGGATGGGATCGCCGGTGTAGATGTCGAAGAGCCGAGCCGATCCCAGAAGCGCCCCACCGGCGCGCAGGATCTCCTCCTCCACCAGGGCCTCCGGCACCTCGATCGGCAACACCACCGCCATATCCTGGATCACCGGCGGAAAGCGCGAGACCGGCTCCACCTTGGGGTGTTCTACCCAGTGCTCCAGGAGGGGAACCAGGTCCAGCTCCCACACCATGATGGGCTGCTCCGGCAGGCCGTAGAAGGCGCGCGTTGCCGGATGCAGCTCGGCCAGATAGCCGATCTCGGTGCCGTCCTCCAGCGACACGTTCGCCGTTCGGCCCGGATGCATCCCCTCTCGGGTGCCGGCTGAGAAAGACAGACTCACCCCCAGTCGCTGGGCCACTTCCTCTAGAGCTCCTTTGGCATCGAAGAAGTCCAGCCCCCGCGGCGACTGGTCCTGCCAGGAGGGCTCCTCTGCCCATCCGGTCATGGCAGCTGCCAGTCTAGCCCGCTCCTCGGGGAGTTCCTGCCCTTGACGGTGCAGGTAGACGTGCCCTATCTCGAAGATGCGCAGGGCGTCGGTGAAGCGCAGGTTGTCGCGGACTGTCCCCAGGACACCGGGCAGCACCAGACGCCGCAGCCACTGTCGATCGGTGGCCAGCGGGTTGAGCACCCGCACGTAGTCGTCCTCGGTCAGCGCCCCCGCCGGATGCAGAGGCAGCTCCTGGCGCCAGTCCACTAGGGAGTAGGTGATGACTTCCTGCAGCCCTGAGGCCACCAGCGCGTTCCGCAGCACCTCCTCCGCCCGAAGCGACCGGTCGTCATGCTCGGGTGGCAACTCGTCGCGCATGCGGGTGGTGGGCAGCCGCTCGTATCCGTAGAGGCGGGCGATCTCCTCGTAGAGGTCCTCCTCGATGCTCACGTCCAGCCGCTCCGGAGGCACCTCGACCCTCCACTCTTCGTTCGCTCGCTGCACGCGGAACTCCAGCGAGCAGAGGATGGCCTCGATCTCGTCGTCGCTCACGTCCAGCCCCAGCACTCGCCGGGCTCGCTCCGGATTCAGTGGTACCACTATCACCGGTTGGGGCACCGGGTAGGCGTCCACTACGCCCGCCTGGATCTCCCCTCCGGCGAGCGAACGCATCAGCTCCGCCGCCCGTCGCGCCGCCCGATCGGCTAGAGACGGCGGCACCCCCCGGCCAAACCGGTAGGCGGCCTCGGAGCTCAGCCGCAGGCGCTGGGCCGCCACCCGGTTGCCGATCATGTCGAACGAAGCCGCTTCCAGGAGCACGTGCCGCGTAGCCTCTCCGATCTCGGACTCCAGCCCGCCCATGACACCAGCCACCGCCACCGGACCGCCCCCGTCGGTGATGAGCAGGATGTCCTCGTCCAGCTGCCGAAGCTGGCCGTCCAGCGTGGTCATGGTTTCGCCCGGCCGGGCCCGACGCACCACGATGCAGGGAGTATCCTCCGGCGGCCTGCGGCCGGAAGGGCCGCGCAGCAGATCGTAGTCGAAAGCGTGCAACGGCTGGCCCCACTCCAGCATCACGTAGTTGGTTATGTCCACGATGTTGTTGATGGGTCGCACCCCGCAGAGCTGCAGTCGCCTCCGCATCCAGAAGGGGGATTCGCTCACCTCGATGCCACGGATGATGGTGGCGGTGTAGCGGGAGCACAGATCCGGGTCGGCGATCTCCACCGACACTTGGCCTGCCGCTGGCGGGCCCTGGGCCAGCATCTCCGGCTCCGTCAGTCGAAGCTCCCGACCGGTTAGGGCAGCCACCTCCCGCGCCACCCCAATGATGGAAAGGCACCGGGCCAGGTTGGGCGTGAGTTCGATATCCAACACCATGTCGCCCAGATAGTCCACCAGCGGGACACCCACTGGGGCATCGTCAGGCAGGATGAGGATGCCCTCGTGCTCGTCCGACAACCCCAGTTCCTTCTCCGAGCAGACCATCCCCTCGGAGGCCACCCCGCGGATTCTGCTGGGCTTGAGAGTGATCCAGCGTCTCTCTTCGGCATACCCATCTATCAGTCGGGCCCCGGCCATCGCCAGCGCCACCTTCTGCCCCGATGATCCCACCGCGACGTTGGGCGCCCCAGTTACGACCTGGATGGCTTCGTTGTTTCCGTACTCCACCACCGGCAGCGTCAGTCGGTCAGCGTTGGGGTGTGGCTCCACCCGCACCACTCGGCCTACCACGATCCGTTCTCGGTCCCACCAGTCACCGATCCGGTCTATAGCCTTGACTTCGAGCCCGGCCAGGGTGAGCCGCTCGGCCAACTCCTCGACCGGGAGGTCAATATCCACGTACTCGCGCAGCCAGCTCAATGGTGCTCGCATGACAGGCTCTCCTCATCCGCTCGATGTCGCACATAACACGTGACACGTGATGCGTGATACGTGACGAGTGAATAGCGACACGTGATGCGCTATGCATCACGCATCACGTGTCACGTATCACGCATCACGTTCTCTAGCTCAGGCTGCCGAACTGGCGCAGGAAGCGCAGGTCATTGCCGTAGAAGTAGCGGATGTCATCCACGTCGTTAAGGATCATGGCCACCCTTTCTGGTCCCATGCCGAAGGCGAACCCGCTGAACTCGTCTGGGTCGTAGCCTCCGTTCCGCAGCACCGTCGGATGCACCATCCCGGCGCCGGCGATCTCCACCCAGCCCGTCTGCTTGCACACCCGACAGCCGTCGCCCCCGCAGATGATGCAGTCCATGTCCACCTCCACGCTGGGCTCGGTGAAGGGGAAGTAGCTGGCTCGGAACCGCATGCGTCGCTCCGGCCCATACATCCGCCGCGCGAAGGTCGCCATCACACCCTTGAGGTCGGCCAGGGTGATGCTGTGGCCCACTGCCAGCCCCTCTACCTGATAGAACATGGACTCCGACCGCGCCGTGACCTGCTCATAGCGGTAGCACTTGCCCGGCAGGATGACCCGGATAGGATCCGGATAGAACGTGCGCATAGCGTGAATCTGCCCCGGCGACGTATGAGTGCGCAGGACCACCGTGTCGCTCACGTAGAAGGTGTCCCACATGTCGCGTGCCGGGTGGTGAGGCGGCATGTTGAGCAGCTCGAAGTTGTAGCTGTCGGTCTCCACCTCGCGGGAGCGGAAGACCTGGAAGCCCATCTCGGCGAAGATGTCGTACATCCGCCGCAGGGTCAGCGTGACCGGATGCAGCCCGCCCGTCCAGGGCCGGCGGCCGGGAAGGGTCACGTCCACGGCCTGGGCCGCCAGAGTCTGAGCCAGCTCGATCTCGCGCACCTGCGCCTCGCGCTCGCGATGACGGGCCTCCAGCAGCTCCCGCAGCCGGTTGCCCGCCTGTCCGGCCTGGGGCCGCTTCTCCGGCGGCAGGGACCCGATGGCGCGCATGAACAGCGTCAGCTGGCCACGCCGGCCCAGGTACTTCTGGTGCCAGGCTTCCAGCTCCGGCCCGCTCGAAGCCCTGCCCAGCTCCTCCAATGCCTCCTGCTCCAGCCTCTCCAGGTCTCTTGACACTTCGTTACCTCCTGGCCCCGCCGCCTCCGTTGTAGGCAATAACACAGAAGCCGCCGCCTCTCCCTTAGGGACGAGGACGACGGCCTCGCGGTACCACCCTAATTGGTCACCAGGACCCACTCGGCCCAACGACCGCCTGCGCGGCTTATTGGGTGCCTCGCTAACGGGAGGCTCCCGGAGCGGACTACACACGGCAGCGCCGCTTCACCCGTCGGCTCAGGAGCGAACTTCAGCCAGCTTCCATCCAGCCGGGCTTTCAGTCGGCGGCCCGGCCTCCCTGGGGACTTCCCCTGGGCCTACTCCTCTCCGTCACAGCCTTTGACCCTTGATAGTACCAGCAGGTCCGCCGCTCCGCAAGCGCAGGGTAGATCTCACCGCCGAGGGCGCAGAGACCGCAGGGAAGACGCAGAGGATAGTAGAGAAGGGCTGGGTCGGTAGACCCCGCCGCGAGTCCGGCAGCCCTGGCGGTCCATATACACCTCCAGACTTGCGTCCTCCCTATCCTCCTCCCTTTCCTCAGTGCGTTTCCTCTGCGGTCTCTGCGCCCTCCACGGTGAACTCCGGGGGTGAACCGCGGTGAAGCCAGTCCTCCGTTGACGCCGCTCGGGCCCCATGCTAGCATCGCTCAGTCCCTGGGGCCGGCCACTGTGCCCCTGATCTCACGCCAACGCATGAACGCTACCCGCGCTGAGGTACCTGATGGCGAAGATCCTCATAATAGACGACGATCCTGACCTCAGGGAGATGCTCCAGTTGTTCCTGAGCCAGTCCGATCATCAGGTCCTGCTCGCCTCCGACGGCCTGGAAGGGCTGCGCCTCGCCTGGGAGAATCAGCCCGATCTCATATTGCTGGACGTCGTGCTCCCCACGGTGGACGGCCACCAAGTCCTCCGCCGCCTCAAGAGCATGCCGGAAACCAAGGCCATACCGGTCATCATGCTGACTGCCGTCACGGCTGCCCGCCAGGTGCAAGATCTGATAGGTAGCGGCGCGGACGACTACATCATTAAGCCTTTTGAGCCTTATGCCCTGCTCCAGCGCCTGAAGCGGATAGTGCCGATCCAGCCCGGGCGCACGAACGTGACTGGCTCGGAAACTGTCGCCGGCCGGGACGTCTTCGCCCTGGTGGCGGCCCGAGACGACTGGCGCGTCAGCCTGCTGGCACGGTACCTCGCCGAACACGGGTCGGTAGAGGTCACGTCCAGCGGATTGGATGCTCTCGCCATCGCCATCGCCAACTGCGTACCCCTGATCCTGGCGGAGCCCTTCTTGGCTGATCTGGACGGCCCGGATCTGGTCCGACGTTTGCGAGGCCCCTTCCAGACAGCGACCGCCTATCTGGTGGCCCTAGCAGACAGAGCACAGGCTCCGGCGGAGCGGGCCCGGCTGCTGGGCGCGGGCTTCGACGAAGTGCTCGTGCTGCCCCCTACGCCCGCCCAAGTGCGATCCCTGGCCGAGCGCACCAAGCAGCCACGGTCGTCACTGGCCCGCGTGCGCGACGGCGTAGTGGTCCTGGCTGTGCTTTCCCTTAGCGGCGCAGCCGCCATCCGTCGACTGCGCGACGCCATGCTCGACTTCCAGCAAGCCAACCTGAACCGGGTGGTCATTGATCTGACCTACGCCGACGGGGCTGGAGCCGCTCTAGGCGCGCTCGGCCCCTTCTTCAGCTACCTGGTCGGCTGCGGCCTCAGGGTGAGGCTGGCCGTGCCCCTCTCGGTGATCGAAAACGGCGGGGAGAGCCTGGCGAATCTGCCTCCGCTCTTCGCTAGTGTCGAGGAGGCTCTCGACGGCTGGGCCTGACCAGGACCGCACTGATACCGATCCGCTAGCTAAGGCCGACAGGAGGTCTGGTGAAGGTAAACACGGTGAAAGAGAAGCTGGCCGCCGGCCAGCCAGCGGTGGGCACCTGGCTGTCGCTGTGCTCTCCCATCGCTGCCGAGTACATGGCTCACCTGGGCTGGGACTGGCTGGTCGTGGATACCGAGCACAGCCCCATCGGCTTCGAGACCACAGTTCAGTGCTTCCAGGCGATCGCCACTACGCCGACGATCCCCATGGCCCGGGTGGCGTGGAATGATCCCGCCCTGATCAAGCGGCTGCTGGATGCCGGTGCCCTGGGGCTGGTGGTGCCCATGGTGAACACGGTGGCCCAGGCGGAGCAAGCGGTAGCGGCTATGAAGTACCCGCCCGAGGGCGTCCGCTCACTGGGCGGTGGCCGTTGCATGGTCTACGGAGACGATTACTTTGCCTGGGCCAACGACCAGGTCGCCTGCATCGTCCAGATCGAGCACATCGAGGCCGTCCGCAATGCCGAGGCCATCCTCTCGGTGGAGGGAGTGGACGCCTGCTTCATCGGCCCCAATGACCTGGCCGGCTCCATGGGCCTCAAGCCCGACATGAGCGTCAGCGACCCGCGCCACGAGGAAGCCATCCAGGAGGTGCTGCGGGCAGCGAAGAAGGTGGGCACTCCGGCTGGCATTCACGTTCCCGACGCCGAGCACGTCAGCCGCCGCATAGAGCAGGGCTTCCGGTTCATCGCCATCACCAACGACGCCGGCTTCATGCGCGCTGGCGCCCGGCAGGCCATGTCCGCCATCAGAGGCTGGAAGGCTAGGGGGTAGGTTACAGGGGACAGGTTACAGGTTACAGGGGACAGGTTATAGGGGACAGGTTACAGGGAACAGGGTGTGGGGGAGAGGGAGACTGCGTCTGGGCGTGACGAGTGGTCGCCGCAACCACATCCCTATTCCCTCTCCCCCTGTAACCTGTCCCCTGTAACCTGTAACCTGTAGACAACGACGTCGGCGTTGTCGAAGACGGTCTCCAACTGCCCGGCGGATGCCATAGTGGCGAACTTGTCGCCGATCCCCTGGCCGTAGGCGATGCGCTCGAGCTGCCCCACGTACACGTAAGACACGCCCAGCCGCTCCATCAGATCCAGAGTCTCTGCCGGGTCGGGCGATTCATACAGAAGCCGCACCAGCGCGTGGCGCGTGCCCAGCGGTGCCTGGGGCCGCTGCTCCGCCTCGTGCTGCGGCCCCAGGGGTATGGGCAGCCCGGTGTAGGCCGCCACCCGCGACCCACCCTCCCGGTAGTAGCCCAGCGCCGCCTCCGCCACCACCGGCGTGCCGGAGACGTTTTCCCGCAGCCAGTCCAGCGCCTCCTTTTCGGGCGCCAGAACTATGAAATGGTTCTCGTCGGGCCAGAAGTAGGCTCCCACCGACATATACGCCAGGCCGTCCAGCGTACCTATCGGAGGTTGGGCATTGGGGAAACGGTCGCTCAGCCGCGTGGGCGTCCCCAGCACTGGGTAGACCGCTGCCAGACACACCAGGGCCAGCGCCGGCAGTCGCCAGCCGGCTCGTCTACCGTCCCCTGACCTTGTCCCCCGCCGGAGCGCCAGGGCACCGCAGGCCACCCCGAGAAGCAGCCAGGCCTGGACCCCGAACTTGAATACGGTGTTCATGCGGTAGGCGGCGCCGCCGGCAAGCCAGTCCTTCAGGTAAAACAGCTCCGTGCCCAGCAAAACCAGCCAGCCCAAGGCCGCCAGCCCCTGAGCGAAGGCTGTCCCTCTCCCCCGGGCCGCCACTGCCCCCAGCCCGCTCACCAGCGCCAGCGCCAATGCCACGGCTGCGGCCGCCCGTCCCAGCAACACCAGCCCTCCCAGTGCCGCGAGCGATGCCAGGAGCAACCAGCCGGCAGCCCCGGCAGCCCGGCGGCCCTCCGTAGAGCGCTCCGCCAAGCCCAGCAACCGGGGTAGCCGCCGCCACTGACGCACGGCCAGAGCCAGGAACCCGAGCGCCCCGCGTCGGAACCGGCTCTCCGCGATCACTTCCTGACTGAGAGCAGCGGACAGGAAGGCGAACAGGCCCCACACTCGCAGGAAGTGCATCAGCGGGCTGCCATCGTCGGACCAGGAGAACCCTCCCGGAGGGGGCCGGTAGAGGCTCAGGAAGGGCAGGAAGAGCAGCACCCCAGCAACCGCCGCCGCAATGACACCCACAGCCACCAACCAGGGAATCCGGTTCCGATGCCGGCTCCTGGCCCACAGGAGCACCACCGCCCCCAGGCTCGTGGCCACCAGCAGCGGTGCGTCCCAGGTGTTGGTGGCCACGGCGGTGCCGATGAGCAGGGCCAGCAGGCCGAGGCGCGCTACCGCTGCCCGGTCGAGCCGTGGAGGCACGTCTCCGGTGGGACGGGCGACCAGGCAGAACGCCGTCGCGGCGGCGGTCAGGATCACGGGCATGTCCAGGATGTGCGGGTGCAGGTCGCCGTAGAGGAAGCTGAAGAAGGGAAACTCGTTGATGGTGTCGGGGATCACCCGGGTCGGGGCCCAGAAGTCGTAGGCCGGAGCTGCCCGCTGCCCGGTGAGTACCGCTACCACTCCGCTCACCACTCGCGGCAGCCACCCCACCAGGGCCACCCCGCCGCCCGGGGCATTGGGGCCTATCTCCGCCCACCTGCGGATGAGCAGCAGCCCGCCCTCCACGTTGCCCACGATGGCCACCAATGCCGCTGATGCCAGACCAGCGAGCACCGCTCTACTGCGTACCAGGCTGGCGCCCAGAACCATGGCCGAAGAGAAGGTGAGGGAGTAGAACAGCGAGAGGGCTAGGTTGAAGGCCACCTCAGGCCGAATGCCGCTCAGCTTCGTGAGCGAGCCCGCCAGGTGCAGTCCATAGTAGTAGTAGTTGATGTACCCGCCGGCATAGAAGGGGTCGTAAGGGGGGAAGCGGCCGCTCTTGAGGACGGCTAGGAAGAAGCCCATCTCCATGGGGCGCTCGCCGCCCCACCACGGGTGCCACAGATCTGGGTTGAGGACACGTACCGCGGTCCAGATCAGGTAGGCCACCAGCGCCACCCCTTCCGCCGCTGCCGCCTCCCGCCAGCGGGAGCGCAGGAAGGCCGTCAAGCTGCGCCTTCCCAGCCAGGCCAGCACCAGCCCTATCAGGGTCAGGCAGCCCAGGGAGAGTAACGAGGCCCCCACAGTGTTGGACGTCACTCCCAGGCTCGCGCCCAGCCAGACGGGATAGGCCGTCAGGGCCAGTCCCACCACCCGAGCAAGAGGCCATCCCCCGGCCCATAGCCTCCCCAGCAGCCGATGGGTCAAGGGCCAGGCCGCCAGTCCCACCGCCGAGGCCACCAGCCACCACCAGGCTGCCGCCGCCAGCCCGTC
>JABLXR010000044.1 GCA_013178015.1 Anaerolineae bacterium | reverse complement strand
CAGGCTGGGCGGTATCGGACGCTGCATCGCCTCTGTTCCCTGCCTGCTCGCTGGCGGGCGGTGGTTTCTGGTCCACGTCAGATGGCAGCTCGCCCAACGCTGGCTCGACTTTGAGAAAGCCCTAGGCGCAGGAAGAGCTCAGGATCGGGGGACGAACGTATTCAGACGGCAGTCGCACGGGGTAGACCCGCGTGGGCGGCTGCAACACAAGCTCTCAGCCCACCCTCCGCCGCCGTCTGCGGGGGCAAGGCGACGGCGTTCGAGTCCCCCTTGAGGAGTGCGCACTGCTCCACGGGAAGGCCTACCCGCAATGCCGCCGGGGCTTGCTCTCGTAGTCTGGGCGCAGCGAAGCACCTGAGCGGCGGTGCTCGTCTCAGGACCCGTCCCCCCGATCCTGAGGTGTTACCTGGGGGATAGGCCTTGGTGCGAGCCCCATCCCGGCCGGGCTTCTGAGGCGGATCCCGCCAAGCCTGCCCTTGGGCCCGCCACAGAGTGCTAAGGCTCTTTGGCGCCTGGGCGGAGCCTCAGCTTCTGACCTGAGAGAAGGCGAGGCCAGCCCCTTGGTCTGACGCAGGAGCACAGGAGAGCATTCGGGCAGCCCGAAGTCTCCCTGCGAGCCGTCCGCGTCGCCAGACGCGGCAGGATCTGGGCAACGGGTGACTTGAGGCGGGCCCTGAGGCTGTTGCAGGAGTGCCCCGGGCTCTTGCCACTGATCAGCGATGCTCGTACGATGTCGGTGGCCAGCCCGGTCCCCGGGGGAGAGCGGCCTAGCCTGGAGCGCCTGAGGGAGAAGAGCGAAGAGCATGACGCGCAAAGAACGCCTGCGACGCGCATACTTTCACGAGGAGATGGACCGCCCTGCGGTGTATACCCGCACCGGCTACCCCGCCGGCGATCCCACCTACGACCGGGTCAAGGCCCTGTTCGCCGAGCACGGCGAGCTCAAGGTGGGCTGGAACGCCCGTCAGTTCGAGACCCGGCCCGAGGTGCGGCACTCGGTGGAGCCTTACAGCCAGGACTTCGAGCGTCACATCAGCATCCTGGTCACTCCCAAGGGGGAGTTGCGCTCCACCCGCCTGGAGAGCCTGCACGGCCAGCCGGGCCTGGACGAGACCTACTTCATCAAGAGCCGGGAGGACGCGGAGAAGTACCTCTCCCTGCCCCTGCCCGAGATAGGGGAGATCGACCGGTCTGGATACGACGCCGCCCTGGCTCAGATGGGCGAGGCCGGCATCGTGGAGGCCAGCCTGGGGTCCAACCCCGGCGGCACGGTGGCCGCCCTCTGCGGCTCCGATACGTTCGCCATCATGTCCATCACCGATCGCGACATTCTGCACGCCATGCTCGAACGGCACATGCAGGTTACCATCAACGTCCTGAAGCGCCTGTTGGCCCAGGGCATCGGCCCTTACTTCAACATGCAAGGGCAGGAGTACATCGTGCCCCCGCTGCACGGGCCTAGGGACTTCTACGACTTCAACGTCCGCTACGACAAGCCCATCATGGACCTGATCCACGAAGCGGGCGGCCGGGTGCACGTCCACTGCCATGCCAGCATCAAGAAGGTCATACAGGGGTTCGTGGACGAAGGAGTGGACGTGCTGCATCCGTTCGAGGCCCCTCCCATGGGCGACATCACCCCACGAGAGGCCAAGGAGGCGGCCCGGGGCAGGATGACCCTGGAGGGCAACATCCAGATCGCCCGCATGTACGAGGCCACCCCGGAGGAGATCGCCGAGGAAGTGAGGGCCCTGATCCGGGACACCTTCGACGATCGCCGCGGGCTTATCGTCTCGCCCACCGCCTCCCCGTACATCCGGGGCCAGGGGGAGAGGTGTTATCCCCAGTACAAAGCTATGGTGGAGACGGTGCTCTCCTGGAACGGCTGAGACCGGGCTGGGGTCCGGCTGGCGCCGGTGGGGCGGCTGTTCTGGAGGGCGGCGCAGCTCCCCGGCGAGCTCCGAATCGAGGCCTGACGCGAGCGCAGGCTGCAACACATTGACGTAGCCAGGCTGAGTTGTTATAGTTGATCTAACCAGTGGGCTTGAGGCCTCATGCCCTCGGATACCACGTGGATCGGGATCGAGCTTGAGCTGCAGGTAGCCAACGAACCAGTGCCATACACCACGGCCTAGACAGCGCGAACCGTCATGGCGCCATCGGTGAGACATCGCCGACAGGCGCCCATGAACCCTCGGAGGAGGATGAGATGACGAGTGACGTGTTGAGCCGACGCCGCTTCATCAAGTTCGCCGGACTGGCCGCCTCCGCCGCTGCAGTTGCCGCTTGCGGCCCCGCAGCGGCACCTACACAACCGCCTGAACCCACCCCAGCGCCGGCACAGCCGACTGCCACTCCCGCCGCAGCTGCCACCGCCGCCCCCGAAGCCGTATCCAAGTACAACGAAGCCCCCATGCTGGCCCAAATGGTCGCTGCCGGGCAGCTTCCTCCGGTGGAGGAACGCCTGCCCAAAGAGCCGTTGGTCGTGGAGCCGGTGGAGGAGATTGGCCAATACGGCGGCACCTGGCACAGAGTCCGGGTCGGCGCCACAGAGAACATAATGAACAGCCGCCTGTCCTACTGCAACCTGATCCGCTGGAACGTGGATGGGTCTGCGTTTGTGCCCAACGCCGCCAAAGCCTGGGAGGCGTCGGAAGACGGCAAGACCTTCACGTTCTATCTCCGCGAAGGCATGAGGTGGTCCGACGGGGAGCCGTTCACCGCCGATGACATTGTGTTCTGGTTCAACGACATAGTGTCGAATACCGAGCTCACCCCCTCCTTCCCCACCTGGCTCAAGGCCAAAGGGCAGCCGGGCACGATCGAGAAGGTGGACGACTATACCATTCGTTTCGTCTTCCCGGAGACGCACGGCCTGTTCCTCACCTACCTGGCCTCGGCCAACGGGTATGACTGGGCCCAGTCTCAGGCCAAGTACCTTAAGCAGTTCCACATTGACTACGCTGATGCGGACGAACTCGAGGCGGCAACTAAGGCGGCCGGCTTCGAGTTCTGGTATCAGTACTTCGCCAACATGCGCGACCCTAACGTCAATGCCGATCTGCCCGTCCTCTGGCCCTGGAAGATGTCCGTCATCCCGCCCAATGAGCCCATGACGGTGGTGCGCAATCCGTACTACTGGAAGGTAGACACCGCGGGCAATCAGCTGCCCTACATTGACCGGATCGAGTTCACTCTGGCGGAGAATGCCGAGACGGCCAACATGATGGCCCTCTCTGGCAAGGTGGACATGCAGCTGCGTCACATGCTCTTCAGCAACTTCCCCGTCTTCAGTCAGGAAGCGGAGGCCGGCAACTATCGCATCCTCACCTGGACGCGTGGCTACATCACTGACAGCGTCATCGCTCCCAACGTGGCCCACGCCGACCCGGTCATGCGCCAGATCATGGGCGACAAGCGCTTCCGCTGGGCCCTGTCCCTGGGCATCAACCGCGAGGAGATCAACCAGCTGATCTACCTAGGCATGACCGAGCCCAACCAGGTATCGCCCTTGCCCTCATCGCCGGTCTACAGCGAGGAGCAGGCGAAGAACCTCATCGAGCTCGATGTTCCGCGCGCCAACTCCCTCCTCGACGAGATGGGCCTCACGGACAAGGATGCCGAGGGCATCCGTCTGCGGCCCGACGGCAAGCCCATCGTGATCAACATCGAGTACGCGCCCGTGTTCGGCTCCTGGGGCGACATCGCCGAGCTGCTGGTCGGCTACTGGAAGGAGCTCGGGATCCAGGTGGTAGTCAAAGAGGAGGACCGCACCCTGTTCTACTCCCGCAAGGAAGCCAACGAGCATGACATGGGCATGTGGACGGGCAGTGCCGAATTCAACCCCATGATAGACCCGCGCTGGTTCCTCCCCCTGTCTCTGGAATCCATCCATGCCATTCCCTACGCTCAGTGGTATACCAGTGGCGGCGCCACCGGAGAGGAGCCACCGGGGGATCTGCGCACCGTGCAGGAGCTCTACGACCAGGTCAAGGACGCGGCCGACCCGCAGGTTCAGATAGACCTGTTCAAGCAGATCATAGATCTCAACCGGGAGAACGTGTGGGTGCTCGGCGCCTGCAACGCCCCACCTGAGGTCGTCATCGTCAAGAACAACTTCCGCAACGTACCCGAGCAGGCGGTGAGCGACTGGCACCTGCTCACCCCGGCCAACACAAATGTGGAGCAGTACTTCATCAGGCAAGCCTAGACGAGACGTGGAGACGCGGAGACCCTCACCCTGTCTCCGCGTCTCCCCTTCACTGCTTCTCCCTGTCTCTCTCTAGAAGGAGGAGCCACCGGAGATGGCGCGCTTCATCGCCCGACGCGTTCTTCTTCTCATACCGGTGTTACTCGCCATAACCCTTGTGTCCTTCCTCATCATCGAACTCCCACCCGGCGACTACCTGACCGCCTACCGGGCCCAGCTGGCATCCCGGGGGGATACGGTTGACGCCGACATCCTCGCTGCCCTGGAGAAGCAATACGGGCTGGACAGGCCCATCTACGAGCGTTACGTCAAGTGGCTGTGGCGAGTGCTCCACGGCGACTTTGGGCAGTCCTTCGGCTGGAACCGTCCCGTGAAGGTGCTCATCTGGGAGCGCCTAGGCCTGACGGTGGCCATCACTTTCAGCACCCTGGTGTTCACCTGGATCATCGGGTTTGCCGTGGGCGTCTATTCCGCCACCCACCAGTACTCCCCCGCCGATTACCTCTTCACCAGTCTCTCTTTCATCGGCGTGGGCATACCCGACTTCCTCATCGCCTTGGTGCTGATGTGGATTGCCTACTCGTCATTCGGCATGGACGTGGGCGGCCTCTTCTCCAACGAGTACCAGTCGGCGCCGTGGTCTATGGCCAAGGTGTGGGACCTGATCAAACACATGTGGGTGCCCCTGGTCATACTCGGCCTCGGTGGCACCGCCTACATGATCCGTATCATGCGCGCCAACCTGCTGGACGAGCTGCGCCGGCCCTACGTGGTGACGGCGCGGGCCAAAGGGCTCAAGGAGAGCAAGCTCCTCATGAAGTATCCCGTCCGCATCGCCCTCAACCCCTTTGTGAGCACGGCGGGCTGGGCGCTGCCGGGCCTCATCAGCGGAGCCATGATCGTTTCCGTGGTCCTCGGCCTACCTACGGCCGGCCCCATATTCCTTAACGCTCTCATGGTCCAAGACATGTACCTGGCCGCCACATTCGTTCTTCTCTTGAGCGTGCTCACCATCATCGGCACGCTCATTTCCGACATCCTGCTAGCGTTTCTGGATCCGCGCATTCGATATACGGCAGGCTAGAAGGAAACAACAGTGCAGGAACCCCTGGAAGCTAGAGCTGGGCCAGTTCCCGTCACTTCTGTGAGGGATTTGCCCCCGCCTGAGGAAGCGCCGCAGGCGGAGGAGACCGAGCGCATCTTCGTAGCCTCGCAGTGGCAGCTGATGTGGTGGCGGTTCCGCAAGCACAGGATGGCCATGTTCTCGTCGGTGCTGTTAGGGCTGTTCGCCCTCATCGCCATCTTCTGCGAGTTCGTGGCCCCGTACAGCCCCGATTCCTACGACGTCACCTACTCGTTTGCCCCTCCTCAGCCCATTCGGTTCTTCCGCGATGGCCGGCTGGTGAGCCCCTTCGTGTACGGTCTCAAAGGCTCACGCGACCCCAAGACGCTGGCCCTGGTGTTCGAGCCCAATCCCGAGGCCGTTCATCCGGTGAGGTTCCTGGTTCGTGGCGAGCCATACCGGCTTTGGGGCACCTTTACCAGCAACGTGCATCTCTTCGGGGTGGAGGAGCCGGGTACCTTCTTCCTCCTGGGCGCTGACCGCATGGGGCGGGATCAGTTCTCCCGCATCGTCTACGGGGCGCGCATATCGCTCTCCATCGGCCTGGTAGGCGTCTTCCTTAGCCTCATACTCGGGATCGTTCTGGGGGGCGTCTCAGGCTACTATGGGGGCATCGTTGACACCATCATGCAGCGACTGATTGAGTTCCTGCGCTCGATCCCTACCATCCCCCTGTGGCTGGCGCTATCGGCGGCCCTCCCCAAAGAGTGGTCGGTGCTCCGGGTCTACTTCGGCATAACCATCATCTTGAGCCTCATCGGGTGGACCAGCATGGCTCGCGTCGTGCGCGGGCGCTTCCTTGCCCTCCGTGAGGAGGACTTCGTGATGTCAGCCCTCCTGGTGGGCGCTAGCGAGGCTCGCGTCATCATGCGGCATATGGTGCCGGCGTTTACCAGCCACATCATCGCCCAGCTCACCCTTTCCATCCCGGCCATGATCCTGAGCGAGACCAGTCTCAGCTTCCTCGGGCTGGGCCTGCGGCCTCCCGTGATCAGTTGGGGTGTGCTGCTGCGGGAGGCGCAGAACGTGCGCACCGTCGCCACCGCCCCCTGGCTCATGTGGCCCGGAGTCTTCGTGGTGCTCGCAGTGCTCTCCTTCAACTTCGTGGGGGATGGTCTGCGCGACGCTGCTGATCCCTACGCCCGATAGACGGCTCACAGCGCTCACGAGGGGATGTTCCGGCCCCGACGTAGAAGTCGGCTGGCTCGTACTCGCCCTTGACGACTGCCTGTCCCTGCCATAGAGTAGCCACGAGTTAGCACATCATGCTATTTGGCCGCTAGGGACGGACCGGCTCCTCACCCGTGGCCCGGACGGGACTAGGGCCGCCGAGCTGGAGTCTCCCCGTTCCCGCCACACCTCAGAGAGGAGGACTATGATGGAGAGGCAAGTTCTCACCCGCCGCAGTTTCCTGAGGGTCACCGGGCTGTCAGCCACGGTGGCTGCCGTCAGCGCCTGCGCGGGTGCCACCCCCGCGCCCACCGAAGCCCCACCGGCTACGGCCACTCCCGCGGAGGCGCCGGCAGCGGAGACGCCCGTCCCCGCCTCGCGTTTCGGAGAGGCTCCGATGCTGGCCGAGATGGTGCAGGCCGGGACGCTTCCCCCGGTGGAGGAGCGCCTGCCCCGCGAGCCGCTGGTGATCACCCCGGTGGAGGAGGTAGGGCAGTACGGTGGCGACTGGAAGACCGTCACCACCGGCAGTCTCTACCAGGAATGGTACTCGCTCTTCGAGCCCATGATCACCTACACCCCCGATTTCACCGGTTTGGTGCCCGTCTTGGCCAAGAACTGGGAGTGGAACGAAGACGGCACCGTGATCACCATCTACCTGCGCGAGGGGGTGCGCTGGAGCGACGGCGAGCCCTTCACCGCCGACGACGTGATGTTCTGGTGGGAGGACGTGGCCCTGAACGCCGAGCTCACACCCACCGTTCCATCCGCCTTCCAGCGGGCGGGGGAGCCGGCTGTAGTGGAGAAGGTGGACGACTACACCATCAGGATCACCTTCGCTGCCCCCAATGGCATGTTCGAGGAGATCCTGCCCAACCAGTGGATGTACGCCCCCGCTCACTACATGAAGCAGTACCACGCCAAGTACGCCAGCAAGGAGGAGCTGGACGCGGCCATGGCCGAGGAGGGGTTCGACACCTGGGTGGACCTCTACGGGGCCAAGGCAGCTAGCTGGAACAACCCCGGTTGCCCTTACCTGTCCGCCTGGGTGGTGCAGAACACGGTGGACCAGCCAGTACACGTCTTCGAGCGCAACCCTTACTACTGGAAGGTGGACACGGCCGGCAACCAGCTGCCCTACTTGGACGGCAAGAAGCGCACGCTGGTGCCCGACGCCGAGGCTGCCCTCCTCAAGGCTGTAGCGGGGGAGGTGGATTTCGAGTGGCATAGCGCTCCCGGAGGGCTGGCGAATCGGCCCACCGTCATCGAGAACCAGGAGAAGGGCGACTATCGCATCATCAGCCTGGTGAACCCGGGCACCAACTATGGCACCATCTATTTCAACTATGCCCACAGCGACCCATTCTTGAAGCAACTCTTCCACGACCTCAACTTCCGTATCGCCTTCTCCATCGCCTTCGACCGCAATGAGATCAACGACCTGCTCTTCAAGGGTCTGGCCACTCCCAGCGCCGCTACTTGCGCTGTGGCCTCGCCCTGGTTTGAGCAGAGCTTCGCCGACGCCTACATCCAGTTTGATCCCGATAGAGCCAACCAACTGCTAGACGAACTGGGCCTCACCGAGAGAGACTCGGAGGGATATCGGCTGCGCCCCGATGGCCAGAGGCTGTCCTTGGTGAACTCGGTCTTCACCCCCTGGCCGGCGGAGAACGTCGAGATCCAGGAGATCATCAAGGACTATCTCGGCGAAGTGGGCATCGAGATAGTGGTGAAGCCCACCGAGCAGCGTCTCTGGGTACCGTATGTCCACGGCCTAAGCCACGACATCGCCTCCTACGCCTCCAACCTGGGCTTCGCCGGCAACCCGCCGGTGTTGCGTGAAACCTTCTGCACTCAGGAAGGCAACCAGCACTGGGCGCCGCAGTGGGGCCTGTGGTACGCCTCGGGTGGCAAGGAAGGGGAGGAACCGCCGGCGGAGATCAAGCAACTGCAGGACATGTACGAGCAGATCATGGGCGAGACCTCGGCGGACAGGCGTATTGAGATGCAGAAGGCCGCCCTGCAACTCCATGCTGAGAACATCTGGCAGATCGGCGTGTTGGCCGAGCCCGACGCCGGCCGCTACGGGGTGGCAAAGAACTACTTCCGCAACGTGCCCGAGGAGGGCTATCCCACGCAGCCGCCGCAGATCTATCCTACCTCGCAGTTCTTCATCAAGAGCTAGCCCTAGCGCGGGGAGGGCGGACTTCCGCCCTCCCCGCGCCCAGCGGCCGGCCATCGGCGAGGGACCAGGGACGGCTCCAAACCGGTAGGGAGGAGGGAGATAGCGATGACCTGACGCCGCAACCCTGACTGTCCAACGCAGCTCCACCAGACCCAGCCCTATCGGAGTGCGACTATTCGCTCTAGAGGAGGGTGATATGGAGAGCAACAAGTTTACCAGACGTCGGTTCCTGCAGTCTGCCGGTGTAGCAGCTTCCCTAGCGCTCACGGCAGCCTGTGCCCCCGCCGCTCCCGCGCCGACTGCCACCCAGGCTCCCGAGGCCACCGCCGCCCCCACCACCGCTCCCCCCGAGGCAGTCCCTACGCCGGCAGGCAGATACGGCGAGGCACCCGGGCTGGCCGAGATGGTGCAAGCGGGGACGCTTCCCCCGGTGGAGGAGCGCCTGCCCAGGGAGCCCATGGTTATCCCGGTCACGGAGGAGATCGGCCAGTACGGCGGCATCTGGCACCGCTGCGCCGTCGGCCCCGGGGACGCCGGCATCATCAACAGCCGTCTCAGTTACGAGAACCTGGTGCGCTGGAACGAAAACGGTTCGGATGTGGTGCCCAACGTGGCCCGCGCCTTCGAGATCAACGATGACGCTACCGAGTTCACGTTCTACCTGCGCGAGGGAATGCGCTGGTCGGATGGTGAACCCTTCACCGCAGATGACTTCGTGTTCTGGTACGAGGACGTGCTCCTCAACGAGGAGATGACACCTACCATCCCTCGTTGGCTGCGCGATCCCTCTGGCGAACCAGTAGTGCTGGAGAAGGTTGACGACTACACCATCCGCTTCGTGTGCCAGAACCCCTATGGCCTGCTCATTCAGATACTGGCTGGCCCACCTGCCACCAGCATCACCGACTATCCGCGCCACTACCTGGAGCAGTTTCACCCCAAGTATGCCGATGCCGACGAGCTGGCCCGGGCGGTCAAGGATGCCAACTTCGAGAACTGGACCCAGCTCTTCGGCCAGAAGCGCAACTGGCAGAACCCGGAACAGCCGCACATCTGGGCCTGGCAGCCCACCCGCGTGCCGCCCGACATCCCTATCGTCTGCGAGCGCAACCCCTACTACTGGAAGGTGGACCCGGAAGGCAACCAGCTGCCCTACATAGACCGCGTCCAGTTCGACATCGTCGAAAACGCGGATCTGCTCAACCTCAAAGCGGTAGCCGGCGAGATAGACATGCAGTTCCGCCACCTTCTGTGGACCAATTACCCGCTGTTCGTGGAGAACGCCGAGAGCGGAGACTATCGGGTCATGCGCTGGACTCTGGCCGAGGGCTCCAATGTCCTGCTACTCCTCAACCACAACCACCAGGACCCGGGGCTGCGAGAGCTGATCGAGAACCGCGATTTCCGCATCGCCCTTTCGCTGGGCATCAATCGTTCCGAGATCAACGAGCTCGCCTATCAGGGTTTCGGTACTCCCAGACAGGCCTCGCTGATACCGCTCAACCCCTACTTCAAGGAAGAGCACGCCACGTTCTACGCCGAGTTCGACCCGGATCAGGCCAACCAGGTCCTCGACGACCTAGGGCTGACAGCCAAGGATGCAGATGGCTTCCGCCTGCGTCCTGATGGCACCAACCTCACCTTCGTGATCGAGTACTCGCCGGTGTTCGGGCCGTGGGGCGACACGGTGCAGATGATCTGCGACACTTGGGCCACCATCGGCATCCGTGGCATCCCCAAGGAAGAAGATCGCACTCTCTTCGACCAGCGCGGCGCGGCCAACGAGCGCGATATCGGCATCTGGACCATGGACCGCTGCCTGACGCCGCTGATCGAGCCGTTGTGGTGGGGCCCGCTCCTGTCGTCCAACTACAACTGGGCCATTCAGTACGCTGCCTGGTACAACAGCGGTGGCGTGGAGGGAGAGGAACCGCCGGACGACATTCGCCGCCAGATGGACCTCTACGACCAGATCAAGGGAGCTCTGCCTGAGGATCTCCCAGCATTGGCGCAGGACTTCTTCGACCATTTCTCCGATCGCCTCTGGGTCATCGGCACGGTGGGTGTGCTGCCGCACGTGGGAGTAGTGAAGAACAACTTCCGTAACGTCCCCGAACAGGCGGTGTCTGACTGGCTGCAGCTCACGCCCGGCAACACCAATGTGGAGCAGTACTTCATCAGACAGGGATAGCCTCCGGCGCCAGCCGAGGCGAGGCGAACAGGCGAGCCCCGATGGCCCCGAGACCACCGGGGCACGCCTGGCACCTACAGCCCCGCACAGCAGCCCCTTGCCCCGACATACCCGGAGGGAAGCAGAAAGGAGGAGGGTATGCTAGAGAGCTGGGCTAGTGCTGTGACGCCGAGACCGCACTAGCCATCGTTTCCCCCACATGGTCTCTGCCCAAGCCAAGGAGGCCAGACATGTCTCAGATCAGGCTCAACAGACGTCGGTTTCTTGAGTGCACTGGCATAGCCGCTTCCCTCGCGCTCACGGCAGCCTGTGCCCCCGCCGCTCCCGCGCCGACCCCCACCGAGGCTCCTGCCGAGGTGGCCGAAGCCACTCCTACCCCGACTACCGCCCCGGCTGAGGTGCCGGCTGCCAAGTACAACGAGGCCCCCATGCTGGCCGAAAGAGTACAGGCGGGCACCTTGCCCCCAGTGGAGGAGCGGCTGCCCAAGGAACCCATGGTGATTCCCGTCACCGAAGAGATCGGCCAGTACGGCGGCACCTGGCACCGCTGCGCCGTCGGGCCTGGCGATGCCAGTATCATCTTCAGCCGCCTGGGATATGAGAACCTCGTCCGCTGGAATGAGGATTTGGTATCCGTATCGCCCAATCTCGTCAAGAGCTTCGAGATCAGCGAGGATGCCACCGAGTTCACCTTCTACCTCCGCGAGGGCACCAGATGGTCGGATGGGGAGCCCCTCACCGCCGATGACTTCGTCTTCTGGTACGAGGACATCCTCCTGAACAAGGAGATCACCCCCACTATCCCCAAGCACTTCCGAGATCCGGTGAACGACGAGGTCATGGTCCTCGAGAAGGTAGACGACTACACCTTCAAGATCAGGTTCGGTAGCCCTTACGGGCTCTACATCCAGGTCATGGCCGGCGCCGATGGACTGCAGGACCGCATCTGCGCCCCGAAGCACTACCTGACCCAGTTCCACCCGAAGTACGTGGCCAAGGACGAGCTGGACAAGAAGACCAAAGACGCCAAGTTCGAGAACTGGTGGGAGTACTTCGCCAATCGCAGGTTGTGGGACAACCCAGAACACCCGCGACTCACACCCTGGATTCCAACCCGCGTCCCGCCTGACATCCCCATACTCTGCGAGCGCAACCCCTACTACTGGAAGACCGACCCCGAAGGCAACCAACTGCCCTACATAGACAGGGTGCAGTTCGACGTGGTGGAGAACTCCGACTTGCTCAACCTGAAAGCGGTCGCGGGCGAACTGGACATGCAGTTCCGCCACATCATGTGGAGTAACTACCCCCTGTTCATCGAGAACGCCGAGAAGGGCGACTACCGGGTGATGAAGTGGACTCTGGCCGAGGGGTCCAACTGCCTGCTCTTCCCCAACATGAATCACAAGGACCCGGGACTCCGTGAGCTGCTGGCGAACCTCGACTTCCGGATCGCGCTGTCCCACGGAATCAATCGCTCCGACATCAATGAGCTCGCCTATCAGGGCTTCGGGACGCCGCGGCAGGCCTCCCTGATTCCTCAGTCAGCGTACTTCAAGGAGGAGCATGCCCTCCGTTACGCTGACCATGATCCGGAGAAGGCCAACGGCATTCTGGACGACTTGGGGCTCACCGAGCGAGACAGTGAAGGCTTCCGGCTGCGCCTGGACGGCCAGCCGCTGCTGCTCACCGTGGAGTACTTCCCTCAGTTCGGCCCCTGGAGAGACGTGCTTCAGATGATGTCGGAGCAGTGGCAGGAGATCGGCATTCGCATGACCCCGAAGGAGGAAGATCGCACCCTGGTGGCCGAGCGCGCCGGCGCGGGGGAGACTGACGTGAGTGTGGGCACTATGGACTACTGCGCCACTCCCCTGATCCGGCCGGACCGCTTCGTCCCCTTCGGCGCTCCCGGCGTCTACGAGAGTAACGCCGTCCAGTGGTGGACGTGGAATCTTACCCGGGGCCAACAAGGGGAGGAACCCCCGGAGGAGGTGAAGCAGCAGTACGCCCTGTACGACCAGATCAGAGGAGCTTCGCCTGATGCGCTGCCGCCACTGGCAGAGCAGTTCTTCGACAACGCTTCCATCAACCTCTGGAACATCGGCACGGTGGGTGTGCTGCCACACGTGGGAGTAGTGAAGAACAACTTCCGCAACGTCCCCGAGGAGGCCGTGTCCGACTGGCTCCTGCTCACCCCCGGCAACACCAACGTGGAGCAGTACTTCATCCGGCAAGGCTAGCGCACGCGGCCCGGCACCACCCGGTGCAGCTCATGGCGCACATACAAGGAAGATGGCCCGCCTCCGCGGCGGGCCATCTGAGCATGGCTGTCTGTGCGGAGAACAGGGCCCAACGCCCCATCTCTCGTACTACGACCCGATCTCGACCAACTCGATGTCGAAGGTCAGATCCTTACCCGCCAGCGGATGGTTGGCGTCTAGGACCACTACCTCGTCGGTGACCTCGGCAACGGTGACCGGAGCCAGTTGCCCGTTGGCCATGCGAACCTGCAGCCGGTCGCCTTCCTTCAGGTCGAGGTTGGGCGGGACCTGCTGGCGGTCCACTCTTAGCATCAGGTCATCGCGGCGTTCGCCATAGGCTTGCTGAGCTGTTATCTCCACCGTCTTCCTGTCGCCGGGGCTCATGCCCACCACAGCGTCCTCGAAGCCGGGGATCACAGCTCTCTGCCCCACGGTGAACTGCAGCGGCTCTCGGCCCTGCGAGCTATCGAATACCTGACCTGTCTCATCCTTGCCCGTGTAGTGCACTCTTACTGTGTCACCGGGCCTCACTTCACTCATCGTACCTCCCATACTAACCGTGCCATCATCGAGCATCTCCACGGCGTTCGGCCGAGCGAACCCATCGGCCTCCGAAGCCTTCGGGACACCCTATCACAGCCTGGCTCCATGCGCCACTGCCCTGCGACGGCAGCCGCCTTCGTCAGGAGCCGTCTACCCTGGGCAGGCACAGCGGCCTTCCCCTGCCAGGATGCTGCGGTCCAAGGGACGGACCACCGCGTCCGCCCTGAGACAGGCACGGTGGCCTGCCCCTACCAGGTGGCGGGTACCGGGCAGGGGCGGACGCGGTGGCCCCCCGCACCGGCATGGCGGCGAGGAGCAGTCGTCGTCGCCCATGCTGTGAGCAGCGCCTACCCCGTAGTGTCATTCCGAGCCCCGCAGGGGCGAGGAATCTCCAGGCTCGCACGCGGGGCATGTGTCGTTGGCGCTCATCACGACACCGTGCGTGGAGGGCAGACTCCCGCCGGCGTCCGGCAGAGGCAATCGCCCTCACCTATCTGGCGGGCTCGTTGCTCTCCAGGCCCAGGATGCATATGCTGACGATACAAGTATGCTGGTGCGCCCACAGGTGCACCGGACCACGGAGGTGAAGGAAAGCCCCATGAACGACGGAGCCCCTGACCCGACCGAGACCCTCTCCCAGGCCCTACACTACTACGTTCACGAGTTCCAGGGACGGCCGGTGCTGCCGCTGGAGGCCACCGACCAGCTAGCGGAGCGCTTCGGACTCGAGCGGCGCCAGGTGGAAGTGGCAGCTCTGCAAGCCGGAGTCGCCCCTTGGCGCTACGTCCGCAACGTGGGCACCGTGGGCCTGGAAGGACAGGCCACCCTCCTGCGTTCCACCGTGGCTCTGGTCGGCCTCGGCGGACTGGGCGGCTTCAACCTGGAGGCTCTGGCCCGCTCGGGAGTGGGCCGGATCATCGCCGTGGACTGCGACGTGTTCGAGGAACACAACCTCAACCGCCAACTACTCAGCAACGAGGAGAACCTGGGCCGATCCAAGGCTGAAGCGGCGCGGCAGCGGGCATGGGCCATCAACCGGGCGGTGGAAGTGATCCCTCGCCAGGCGCGCCTGACGGCGGGGCAGGCGTCAGAGCTCCTGGGAGAGGCCGACGTCATCGTGGATGCCTTGGACAACCTGACCGACCGGGTGGTGCTGCAAGAGGCGGCCGCTTCCCTGGGCAAGCCCCTGGTCCACGGCGCCATCGCCGGCTTCATGGGGCAGGTCATGGTGATCATGCCGGGTGACCCAGGGTTGCGTGCCCTCTACCCTCAGGGGCAGGTCCCCGAGAGGGGCCTGGAACAGGCATCAGGCACCCCCGCCGCCACTCCCATGCTGGTGGCCGCCCTGCAGGTGCAGGAGACGGTCAAGCTACTGACCGGCGTGGGAGAGCCCCTGCGCCATCGCCTGCTCCTCCTCGACTGCGAGAGCGGCGACGTCCAGAGCCTGGACTGCCGGGCCGCCTGGTGATGGGACGGTCCCTGTCGGCTGACCTGGAAGAGGCGCTGGACCAGGCCTGGCAGGCGCGCCTCCGGCACTGGCCTCCCCTCATCACCGCCTCCGTGCCAGTAGACACCCTGGCCGTGAGCGTTACTGGCACCTATTGCGCCCTGAACTGCGCCCACTGCGGCGGGCATTACCTGAGCGGCATGAGGCCGCTGAATGGACTGCGACCCGGCGCTGCGCCCTCGCTGCTCATCTCCGGCGGCTGCGACCGCCGGGGACGGGTCCCAGTGCGGGAGCGGCTGCCCGAGTTGCTACCCCTGGTCCAGGGGCGCCGCACCAACTGGCACCTCGGGCTGGTCCACGAGGAAGACCTGGAAGGGCTGGACGGCCTGCTGGACGTGGTGTCGTTCGACTTCGTGGGAGACGATGACACCCTGCGCGAGGTGTACGGGCTGGAGGCGACCGCCGACGACCTGGAGCGGTGCCTGGACCTGCTAGCCTCGCGGGCCAGGGTGGTGCCGCACATCACCGTGGGCCTGCGCGCCGGCCGGCTGGGCCACGAGTGGCTGGCGCTGGAACGACTGGAGGGGCATCGGTTCGACGCCCTGGTGTTCCTGGTGCTCATCCCCACGCCCGGAACCCCGTATGCCTCCGTGCAGCCGCCGGAGCCCGAGGAGGTGGCCGAGGTGCTGGCTGCGGCGCGGCTGCGCTTCCCCCGCGTCTCGCTCCAGCTCGGCTGCATGAGGCCCAAGGGCAGCTACCGGGACGAACTCGACCCGCTCGCGGTCAGGGCCGGCCTCAACGTGATCGTCAACCCGGTGCGCGCCGCGATCGCCCTGGCCGAGGCGATGGGGCTCTCCTGGCTCACGGGGCACGAGTGCTGCGTCTTCCCCCCTGCGTCACCGATCTAGGCCGCGCCTTGCTCATCGGGAAATCCCACACAGATAACCCCGTCTCCCACCAGAACGGGGTAGACTGCTAACGGTCTCTCTCTCCGCACCGCCCGGAAGACGCTCCCCAGCACCGGAGGCCAGGGGGACCACGCCACCGGTTCCCCCGTGGCCAGGTCGAACCGGCTGTGGTGGCGGGGGCAGGTCAGGATGCCGTCTTCGCCGATCGCCGCCTCCATGAGCGGGGCACCCATGTGCGGGCATCGAGGAGCGAAAGCATAGACGCGGCCCTGCTCGTGAGCGAGCAGAACAGTACGCCCCTCGACCTGCACCTCCCGGCGACTCCCCTGGCCAAGCTCGTCTTCCCGCAGTACGGCGACCCATCTCATCGCTCTGACTCCCGTGTGACACCGGCAACGCCCGGGGCGGACGACTTTGACAGGCTAGCAGAAGGCAGGCACTCCTGCCAAGGGCGGCGAGATGGAACGCGGATGACGCTGATCAGAGAGATAATGTCAATGGATCAGCGGTGATCAGTGCCTCACCAGCGCCATCAGCGTTCCATCAGCTCTCGCATGTAGGTCAGCGCCTGGCGCGCGGCCGTGTCGGGGTCGGGGAGGGCCAGCAACTCGGCGGACAGGTAGCCATGGTAGCCCCCGCGGCGCAGGCACTGGACGATGGCGGCAAAGTCGATCAGTCCTCTGCCTGGGGGGAGGCGGTTGTTGTCCCCCAAGTGCACGTGGAGGAGCTTGCCCGCCGCCATGACCGTCTCGAAGGGCTGCGTCCACGAGCTCTCCTCGATGTTGACGTGGAAGGTGTCCAGCAGCAGCCCCAGGGAATCGTGGCCCACCTGGCGCAGGAACTGCAGCCCCTCCTCGGCCGTGTGCACCAGGTCCACCTCGTAGCGATTCACTGGTTCCAGGGCCAGGCGCACCCCATGGGCCGAGGCCAGTTCGGCGGCGGCCCGCAGCGTATCCTGCAGCTGCATCCGCGCGCCTTCCCCTACCCAGGCAGCTCGGCCCCGGAAAGCGCCGATGGTGACGACAGGCGCACCCACGGCGTGGGCGAACTGGATGATCCGGTAGAGCCGCTCCCGTGCCTGCCGGCTGACCTCTTGCTTGGCATGCAGGAGGGTGAGCCCGCTTGAGGCGGCTATCGCCCCCGTGCCGATAGCGGACACCTCCAACCCGACCTCCTCCACGGAGCGGCGCACCGCTTGGGCATCTAGCTCCACCGGGTCGGCGGGCATGAGCTCGACGCCCTGGGCGCCCAGCGCCGCCGCCTTGGCGAGCTTCTCCTCGAACGTGCCGGTCAGCAGGGCCACGGGAATGGTGGGGCCCACTTCCGGCGTCTGCACTGCCAGGGACAGCTTCATTAGGTGTCTCCAACGGAACGCGGATGACGCTGATACTACGCAGATTGACGCTGATCAGAGAGGTAATGCGAATAGATCGCGTTGATCGGCATCCGATCAGCGGCATCAATAGGCACGGCGGTGTCCGCAGCGTTCCATTCCTTTCCGGCACGACCTCCTACGGCGCCGACAGGCCCCGGAACCCCTCCCCGAGCACCTCGCTGGCGGGGATCACGATGACGAAGGCCTCGGGGTCGGCCGCCTGGATGAGCCGCTTGAGCCGGCTCAGCTCCGACTGCTGCACGGCGCAGAGCAGAACGTCCCGGGGCTCGCCCGTGAACCCTCCTTCACCGTGGAGGACGGTGACGCCCCGCTCCATCTGCTCCAGTATGGCCCTCTTCACCTCCTCCGGCCGCCGGGAGACGATGATGGTCGAGCGTGACTGGGACAGTCCTTCCTGTACCAGGTCGATCACCCGGCTGGAGACGAAGGCCAGCAGCAGGGCGTACAGGGCCGGCTCCAGCCCGAAGACCAGGGCCGCCGCGCCCAGGATGAGGACATTGGCGGCCAGGAGAGTATGGCCCAGCTTCACCCCCGCCAACCGATGAGCCAGGCGGGCGATGATGTCCGTGCCTCCGGTGGTCCCACCGGCCCGGAACACCAGCCCCAGGCCCAGCCCGTCCAGGAGGCCACCGTACACGATGAAGAGCAGCGGGTCCGAGGTGACGTGGGGAAGGTGGGGACGGAGCAAGTCTATCGCCGCCGACATCACCGCCACGGCGAAGATGGTCTTGACTCCCGCTCGAAGGCCCCCTCCCCACCTCAAGTTGGCCAGGAAGAGGGGCACGTTGAGGACGAAGGTGACCAATCCCACGGGCGTGCCGATGAGGTAGTGCAGGACGATGGCCACGCCGGTGAGCCCGCCCGATACCACCTGGTTGGGGATGAGGAACATGTCGGCGGCGGCGGCCACCAGCACCGCCCCCGCGGTGACAAGCGCATAGTCGGCGACGGCCCTGAAAGCCCGACGCCCGGGACCACTCACCACCACCGCCCGTATCCCCGCCACTTGCAGCCTCGTAGCAGGCGCTGAGAAGACGCTGATCCCCGCTGGTCTCTAGGTAGCAGCCCCTCTCTGATCAGCGTGGATCAGCGTGGTATCAGCGCAATCTGTGTCCTATTGCCTGGTTACACAGGGCTCTGGCGGCGGCACTCCTCGAAGATGGCGATTTGCTTGCGCACGCTCTCCGGGGTGATGGCCAGAGGAGCGCCGTGGCGCAGGGTCTCGTAGAGGTCGAGGTAGAGCATGTCGTAGCCGGTAGTCTTCTCCTCGCCCTTCTGCCAGCTCTCTTCCTGCCAGGGGACGTCCTCCCGGTTGTAGCTGCGGTCGGGGGTGGGCTCGGCGGTAGCCTGTCGCTCGGGGAGCAGCCTGGGGTTGAAGTAGCGCCAGCGGAGCTCCTGGGCCCCGCCGGTGAGGCCGCCCTGGGTGCCCATGATGTACCAGGAGTCCTGCCGGATGGCGGCGGCGTTGGTGACTTCGACGTCCACCGTGGGGCCGCCCTTGGTCCGGAGCACGATCTTCACGTGGTCGTCGGCGTCGCCGGCGCACAGAGGGGTCTTGCGCACGTCGCAGAACACCTCGGGGTCGGCGTCGGCGCCCAGGACGGAGAGGAGGGTGAGGCCGGCGTCCACGGCGTGGGCGGCGTTATTGTTCATCTCGCCCCCGCCGTGAGACTTGAGCGTCTGCCAGTCCCACCGGCGGCGGAAGCCCTGACCGGCGATGCGGATGAGGAGTATCTCGCCCAGCTTGCCGGATTGGAGGACGTCCTGGACCACCAGGAAGTCGGGGGAGTAGCGCTTGTTGTGGTTGAAGGTGAGGACGCGGCCGGTCTCGTCGCGGGCTTGGATCATGCGGTCGGCGTCGGCCAGCTTGCTAGCCATGGGCTTCTCGCACAGGACGTCCTTGCCGGCCCGCATGGCGGCGATGCTGTGGTCAGCGTGCTGGTGGTTGAAGGTGGCCACCACCACCAGTTCCACTTCCTTGTCTTGCAGGAGCTCGTCCACGCTGCCGTAGGTGCGGCAGCCGAAGACGTCCTTAGCTTCGTCCATGCGGGCGGTGATGGGGTCAGTGACGGCCACCACCTGGAACTTCTCGGCGACGGCCGGGTTGCCGATGGTGCGGGCGTGGATGCCCCAGCCACTGCGGCCGAGGCCAAGAATGCCGACGGCGATCTTCTTCTCTGCCATGAGTGCCTCCTATGTTGCACCTGGTCAGTGGTTCACCGGCGAGAACGCAGAGGTCCCAGAGTGGCGCAGAGGCCGGCCATATCCGCCATGGTTCGGCCGGGTTGTCGCTTGTGTGGGGTAGCCACACTAGAGCCCGCGTTCTCACAAGCAGGCGCAGGTCGCGGGGATACCGTCCTCGCGTCCGCGCCCGGGTATGATGCGGCTTTCGGGGTGTTGCTGCAAGGGGATCGGCTAGCGGTCGCGGAGCCTTACGAACTCATCCAGCATGGCCATGAAGTTGTCGTAGCGCGTGCCTACGGCGATGCTGTGGCTGGCACCGAGGATGAAGCCTCCCTCGCCCGCCACCCGCATGGCCCGCCGTACGTCCCGGCGCACGTCCTCAGGCGTCCCGCTCACCAGGTGCTCGACCTGTACGCCTCCCCAGATGGTCATGCGGTCGCCGTAGCGCCGTTTCACCTCGGCTGTATCCATGCCGGCCGACTCCTGCACCGATTGGTAGCAGTCCACACCTATCTCGGTAAACATGGGAAGCAGGCTCCAGTTGTTGCCGCAGGTGTGCTTGACATACTTGAGGCCCGCTTGATGCGCAGCCTGCACGTTGGCTGCTATGCCGGGCAAGCAGAATCGGCGGAACATGCTGGGCGACATCAAGCTGGCCCGCTGGGCGCCGAAGTCCGTGGCGGTGAGGGTGGCGTCGTAGCCGCGGTTACGCCACGACACCATCCGGCGCTCCTTCATCTCGAGCCCACGCTGCACGCATCTGTCCACCAGGTCCGGGTTGGTCGCCATCTCCAACAGCCCTCGCTCCATTCCTCCCAGAAGGGGCAACTCCGGCGCCATAGGCATGGGCCCGATGATGTACTTGTCATGGCCGAACTCGGACACTATCGCGTCTATCACCTCGTAACAGCTCTCGTCCTCAGGCTCTTCGGAAGCCTCGGCCAGGAGTTCCTCTTCGCGGAACTCGCGGGTCCACCTGTGCGGATCTTCGACAATGGCGAAGTCGCCCGTGATCTCCGAGTATCTCAGCACCCGTCCATCGCTGTACTGGTAGGTGAGGTCATCAATGCGAGTAGGACCATCCGCCCGATATCCCTTGGGGGGGACCTTAGCGAAGTACATGCTGTTCAGGTTGATGAGATCAAGCACGTCAGCCAGGGCCCGGAAGAGAGCAATCCCATCTTCCTTCAGGCTTTGGACCATCTCGTCACGCCGGCCTTCCCAGATGGCTAGCTGGCAGCGGGCTTTGGCCCGGACGTAAGTCTCGTGCCCCACGATGCGCTCGACCGTGTCATAGTCTATAGCGAACTCCCCCCAGGGCACGCGGTCGGGTAGGCCGCGCTCCATCGCGATCCGGACCCTCTCCTTGCTGTTCACTCTGTCCTCCGCGGGCCTATCCCTTCACCCCGGTGATGACGATCCCCTGGATGAAGTAGCGCTGGGCGAAGAAGAAGAGAGCCACGCAGGGCAAGACCGTTACCAAGGATACCGCCATGAGGAGGTTCCAGGCGGTTTCACCGTATTGGCCGGTGAAGCGGCTCAGAGCCAGGGTCAGGGTGAGTTTGTGCTCGCTACTCAGGTAGATGAGGGGGTGCATGAAGTCGTTCCAGTTCCACATGAAGGAGAAGATGGCGACCGTGGCCAAAGGCGGTTTGGCGAGGGGAAGTATCACCCGGGAGTAGACCCCGAAGTAGCCGCAGCCATCTATCTTAGCGGCGTCATCGAGCTCTGGGCTCAGCCGCATGAAGAACTGGCGCATCAGGAAGATAAAGAAGGCACTGCCGAAGAAGTGGGGTACTATCAGAGGCTTGAAGGTGTTGATCCATCCCAGTTGCCGGAACAGCACGAACGTCGGGATCATGGTCACTTGGGATGGGATCATCATGGTGGACAACACAAGGATGAAGAGCACGTCCCTGCGTCGGGCCCGTAGGCGAGCAAAGGCGTAGGCCACCAGTGGCGAGGAGAGCAGCTGCCCCACCACCGCCAGACCAGTCACCGTGGCTGTGTTCAGGAAGTAGCGGCCGAAGGGCCTGAAGGTCAGGCCGCGGTGGAAGTTCTCCCAGTGGAGCTTCGCCGGAATCCACCGCGGCGGGAAGAGGAAGACCTCGCCATCTGCCTTAAGCGCGGTGGAGAGCATCCAGAACACAGGGATCAGGATGACGAAGCTGGCCGCGACAAGCACTAAGTAGGTCAGAGCGTCCCCAATGGCCTTGCGCTGGGTCTTGCCTAGAGCAATAGTCACCGCTCGTGCCTCCCGTCTCCGAGTCGCAACATCTGTTCTCTAGCCTCTGACGGATTCGTAGTACACCCACAGGGGTGACGACCGGAATACCAGGAGGGTCAGAACCAGGATTATGATGAAGAGCACCCAAGCGAGGGCGGAAGCGAAACCCATGCGGAAGTAGTAAAAAGCGTTGCGGTATAGGTACAGGACGTAGAACAGAGAGGCGTTGTGCGGGCCCCCGGCGGTCATGACGTAGGCTTGGGTGAAGACCTGGAACGAGCCTATGATGCCGGTGACCAGGTTGAAGAGAATCACGGGGCTCATCATGGGCAGGGTGATTCTAAGCAGCTTCGTCCAGGATCCCGCTCCGTCTATGGACGCGGCCTCGTAGAGCTCAGTGGGTATTCCTTGGAGCCCGGCCAGGTAGATAACGATGCCACCTCCGATTCCCCAGAGGCTCATGAAGATAAGCGATGGTATGACCCACCGCTCACTCATGATCCAGGCGGGGCCCTGGATGCGGAATAGCTTCCAGAGAGCGTAGTTGAGGATGCCAAAATCGGGGTTGAAGATCCACATCCAGAGCAAGGATACGGCCACGCCTGATATGACCGATGGCAAGTAGAAGATGGTGCGAAAGCCCGCCACACCATATATGTCCCGGTTCAGCAGCAGGGCTACCGTCAGCGATGCCAGAATGCCGAGAGGCACCGAGCCAGCCGAGTACAGCGCCGTGACGCGCAGTGACTGCCAGAACAATCGGTCCGCCAGAAGGCTGCTGTAGTTGCTCAGCCCGGTCCAATCGGGAGGCCGCATCACGTCGTATACAGTGAAGCTGAAGTAGATAGACGCGAGAATGGGGCCGGCGGTGAATACCACAAACCCAATGAACCACGGGGAGATGAAGGCGTAGAAGTACCTCTCTTCACGCTTCGCTTGCGGTGTCAAGCCACCCACCGCCCTTCGGCGGGGTAGAGCAATCGCCTCGCTAGCCATCACATCCTCTCTTCCACTCGCGTGCCCCCCATTGAGAGACCACCAAACACCCAGGGTGCGTGGGCGGAGAGGACCGGAAGCTCTGATCCTCTCCGCCGCTTAGGGTCCGTATTCACAGTCTCCGCGGGCAAGGGGCCTTGAGTTGCTGGAGCCGGCTTCTCGTCAGGCCAGCGCGCCGCACCCGCCGCCACCGCATCCGGCGCAGGAGGCCCCACAGCCAGCACAGCCGCATGCGCCGCCGCTTCGAGAGGCAAGTTCGTAGGCCGCCACAGGGTAGGCAGTACCGGCAGCGTCGGTCAGTTTGAGTTCCTTGAGCTTCTCCTCAAGCGTCTGATTCATGAGCGGGATCATGGTGTCCAGAGCTTCCTTGGGCTCCTTCGTCCCCAGCCACACCGGCTCCATCTCCGCCCGGAACGTATCGCGAATGGCGGCCCAGCCGACCAGGATGTGGCAGGGGCAGCTCGCCTTGATCTGCGCCAGGGCGCCTTGCAGCATGTTCTCTAGCTCTTCGTTGGTGTTGACCAGTTTGGGGGCCCAACCATCCACGTACTTCTTCAGCCCGGCCTTGCCCGGGGGTACCTTCCCGGTAGTGTTCTCAATGAAGATCGTCTGCGCCCTTTCGTCGGAAACGAAGAAGGTCATGAACTGCCAGGCCTGATCGGGGTACTTCGTGCTGGAAGCCATCTGCATCGGGTTCAGCCAGCCAACGCCACCGGTGGACCGCGCCCGGGGCTCAGCCGCGGCGCCAAACTCGAACTCCTCCGGCAGCGGCGGGCTCAGTGCCCATGCCGCTGCGAAGTCCATGGCCAGGGCACCGGTCTTGAGCATAGGCCCAAGCTGACTCAGGCTCTGGGCTGTCTCTGGACTGGGCGTAACCTGGTCCTTGTGGATGGCGTTGGCAATAACGGTCATACCATCCAGGCACGCCTGGTAGACCGCATCGTCGTCGAACCGCAAGTGCCTGAGTATGCCTTCGGCATAGTCTTCCTCACCTACGAGGTCCTCCCCCCAGAGTCGGGTGAGGTAGAACGGGCTACGATGGCTCAAGTTCAGGCCGAACTGGTCCGTCTTGCCGTCCTCATCCTTGTCGAGTGTCAGCTGCTTGCCCATGGCCAGGGCTTCGTCTACCGTCCAAGACGTGTCGCCCCAGTCCGTGGGAGGCCGCTCTACACCACTAGCTTCGAGCAACGTGGCGTTGTAGAAGAAGCCCGGGTAAGTGATGGACCAGGGAAGACCGATCACATCACCGCGGATGGCGTAGGCCTTGGCGGCGATCGGCCACATCCCCTCCTCGATCGAGGGGTCCAGGTCGAGGAAGGGCCTCAAGCCCCGGACCATGCCGCGCACGAACCGCTCCACGTAGGGATTGGTCCCGCCCATGCCGATGACGTCCGGAGCGATGCCACCGGTGTACATGGCCAAGAGCTTGGGCTCGAACTCATCCCAGGGGACAAAGATCGCCTCCAAGTCAATGTTGGGATAGGTCTCCTTCCAGACGCCCACAATCCCCTCGAGCATCGCGTTCTCGGCAGGATTGGTGCGCCACATAGTGGTGAGCTTCACCGACTCCTCGGCTGAGACCGGAGCCGGAGCCTGGGTGGCTTCAGCCTCTGCCGGCGGAGCCTCCCCGGCTCCCGGCGCTGGCGTTGCGGCGCAAGCGGCCACTGCCGCCGCCCCGACACCGACTCCCGCTACACGGAGGAAATCACGACGCGTTAGTCGCCCTCTCATCTCGCCTCCTCTCCTGGAGTATCCAGGTTCACTCAGCGACGGCCGGAAACGCGGAAAATGAGGCGCGACAGCAACCTCAATGCTATTCTAGGACAGACAGAGAGTCTGATTCCATACTCCAGTGCCACAGAAGTGCCATCCAGCGCCACACATGGTTCCACGCCCGTTGCTCCCAGCTCTTGCCGCGCCTATACTGGCCAGAGAAGGGAGCGATCGCATGACTCCTTGCGCACGCGAGGCCCAGCGGGTACACGTCACTGAGGACACCCTCATCGTTGACCTCGTTGACGGGCGCACCATCATCGTCCCTCTCGCCTGGTATCCGCGGCTCTGGTATGGCAGCCGAGAGGAGCGCGCCCACCTCGAGATCCTCGGCGACGGGAGCTACATCCATTGGCCCGATCTGGACGAAGACGTGAGCGTCGTCGGCCTTCTGGCCGGCCGTCGCTCGGCGGAAAGCCCGGAATCTCTGAGGAGATGGCTGGCAGACCGGGGAGCGTAGGGCAGGCTACGGTGGAATCACAGCATGTGTGAGACCAGCGCCCGAGTCCCGCGGCCGGCAAGGTGCGAGGCTCTGCGATCTCAGCGATCTCGGCGGTGAAGGTTGGACCCCTTAGCTGAGAGCAGACTGGGTCTGGACTTCCTCTCCCACGTGCGCGACGCCCTCGCGCACCTCTTCGACACCGCTCACCTCCAGAACCACCCCCTCACCGCCCACCTCGTCCCTTCCACCATCACCGACCCTAAGGCCCGCGCCCAGGCCCTCACCGAGGCCCTCCTCCAGGCCATCACCGACCTCAAGCCGCCCCCGGGCGTCTCACCCCGCGACCCAGCCTACCGGCCCTACGCCGTCCTCCGCTACAAGTACGCCGAAGGGGCCTCCAACGAGCACATCCAGGACCGCCTCGCCATCAGCCGCCGCCAGTTCTTCCGCGAACAGCAGCGCGCCTGCGAGGCCCTGGCCGCCCTCCTCTGGGAGCGACGCCTCGACCGCGACGAGGAGACAGACCTGGGGCAGACTCTGACCGAGGAACTGGAGCAACTGGGCCTGCAGCCTCGGCCCTTCGCCGTGGCCACCGTGCTAGAGCAGGCCATCGCCGCCGTGCGCAGCCTCACCGACTCCTGCGGCGTGGCCCTCAGCCTGCGCGGTCCGATCCCCGCCCAGGCCTTCGCCGACCAGGCCCTCACCCGGCAACTGATGGTCTCCCTGCTCAGCGGGCTGTCCCAGGCCGCGCCCGGCACCTACCTGGAGTTGGAGGTGAGAGACGAGGAACGCTGGGTGACCGTGTCGGTCGGCGGACTGCCGGCCTCCCTGAGTGCGGAGGCGCTGGAAGCTCACCTACGCTTGCCCGGTCAGCTGGCCCGGCGCGTGGGCGGCCGCCTCGAGGTGACCGGGGAAGGATACCGGCCGGCACTCAGGCTGCTCCTGCCCTCCGCCCGCGAGGATCACGTGGTCATCGTGGACGACAACCCCAAGACGCTGCGCCTCTTCCAGCGCTACCTGGAGCCGCACCGCTATCGGGTCACGGCCATACAGGAGAGCGTGCAGGCGCTGGACGAGATACGCCGGCTGCGGCCGGATGTGGTGCTGCTGGACGTGATGATGCGCGACGTGGACGGGTGGCAGATCCTGCAGACGCTCAAGACCGACCCCGACACTCGCCACATCCCCGTGATCGTGTGCTCGGTCCTGGAGGAGGAAACCCTGGCCCACACCATCGGCGCCGACGCCTACCTGCGCAAGCCCATCAGTCAGTCCTCGCTGGTGCTGGCTCTGGCGCAGGCCCGCCGGGGGTGAGGTGGCGGGCCGGCATGGCCTCCAGCACCGTCTCCAGCCACCGCATCATCTCCTGGGCGGTGAAGTGCTCCCCCCGGCGCACTACCATCTCCCCCTGGCCCAGGGCGGCTACGTCCCGCGCGAAGCTGTAGGCGGTGATGGCCACTGCCGGCACCTCCGCTCCCTCAGGCCGAGACCGAAGAGCGCGCAGCACTTGGATGCCGTTCACCTTGGGCAGCATGAGGTCCAGCAGCAGCATGTCCGGGCCCCGGTCCAGAAGGGAGATGGCCTCTTCCCCATCGTAGGCCGCCAGGATTTCGGGAGGCTGGGCAACGGTGCTCAAGTACCGCTCCACCAGCCGCACCACCCCCGGGTCGTCGTCCACCACCAGCACCCTCCTGGCTCCGGGCGCCGCCTGTTCCAGCGTCCGCAATAGGCCCTCGGCGCTAAAGGGCTTCATCAAGCAGTGAGAGAAACCCTCGGCCAGGGCCAGGTGCTCCTCCAGCGGCAGCGAGAAGGAAACCACCGGCACCAATTGCCCCCGGCACTCTCGGGCCAGCTCCTCCACCGCCGCTTCGTCCAGGCTTCCCGCCGCCAGCACCACCGCGTCGGCCTGGACCTGCCGCACCGCCGCTGCCAGCCCCTCGGGCTGCTCCACCGCCAACACCTCAACCTCCGTGAGGTACCGCGTCAGGAGGCGCTGGAACTGAGGCGGCTGGGCCAGGGTCACTATACGGCGCGGCGTCGCCGGCCGGGAGGCGGGATAGCGCCAGCCCGGAGCCACCTGGCTCCGCTGCGACCGTACCGTCGGGGCCGATGGCAGGGGCAGGGTGAAGTGGAAGGTGCTGCCCTTGCCCACTTCGCTCTCGGCCCAGATGCGACCGTCGTGCAGAGACACGAACTGCTTACAGATGGACAGCCCCAGTCCGGTGCCACCGTAGCGCCGGCGCAGGGACGCGTCCACCTGGTGGAATTCCCCGAAGATGTCCTCGAGCTGTTCCGCCGGTATGCCCACCCCCGTATCTTCCACCGACACCTGCACCTCTTGCTCATGCACTCGCACCCGAACCGTGATGCCGCCGCTCTCGGTGAACCGGGCGGCGTTGTTGAGCAGGTTGAGGAGCACCTGCCGGATGCGGGTGGGATCGGCGTAGACCGCCGGGATGCTCTCCGGCAGGTCCACGTTCAGGTATAGCCCGCGGCCACGCAGGAGGTTCCGCGCCGTCTCCACGCTGTCGCGCACCAGGGGCGCCAGGGCCACCCGCTCCTTGGTGAGGGGCAGCCGGGCCGCCTCCACCTGAGAGAGATCCAGGACGTCGTCAATCAGCCGCAGCAGGTGTTGGGCGCTCTCATAGATCTCCTGCACGTCTCCTCTGAGCTCAGGGGTCCAGCGCACCCCCTCGTAGGCGCCCGGAGAGGTGTACATCATCTGGGAGAAGCCCACTATCAGGTGCAGGGGAGTGCGCAACTCGTGGCTGATGTTGGCGGCGAACTGCCCCTTGAGCTGGCGGGCGCGCTCGGCTTCCTCCCGCGCCTCGGCCAGGTCGTAGGTGGTGCGCTTGAGCAGGGCGTTGGCCTCCGACAGGGCCCGCATGGTGCGGTTGAGCTTGCCCCTCTCGTTCTGCAGCTCCACCGCCGTCTGCCAGGCGCTCTCGTAGCCGCGCAGGGCCCAGGTGAGCACTGTGTACAAGTTGCGCGAGGTCAGCCAGGCTATCCCCGCCGCCCCCCAGCACATGGCCAGGGCCGGCCCGATGATCTCCGGCGGCCAGATGCCGACCCGGGACGCTGCCGAGAGGAGCAGCAGGCTGCTAGCGGCAGCGACGCCGAAGACCAGCCCCGGCGGCCCCACCAGGGTGGAGGCGGTGGTGATGAGGACCAGGAAGAAGGGCGCCCCCAGGGTGCGCTGCCACCACAGGCCCACCGCCCCCAAGGCCAGCGCTCCACCCACATACAGGGCGCTGCGCAACCACGGCGGCCGTCTCGCCAGGAGGAGCGCCACTCCCAGCGCACCCACGCCCAGGGGGAGAGACAGCGGGGCCCAGGCGAAGGCAGGATGCATGGACAGAGCCTGAGCGAAGGCCCAAGCATAGCCCAGCAGAGCCAGTGCCACCCCGATGGCTTGGAGCCCGGACTGCCTCAGCTCGACGAACTCCCCCGCCCAGTCGGCCTTGTAGCGGGGAGTCTCCCGCAGCGGGGCGAACTCCTCGTAGACCATCCCGCTCCCTCCTGGAGACAATGGAACGCTGATACTGCTGATAATACGCTGATTTCTGCTGATTAGACAGAGAGTGTGAACATGGGATCAGCGGGAATCAGCGCAGTATCGGCGGCATCAGCGTTCCATGCTGGTCCGTCGGCGGCGCCAGGCGGCCTGCAACAGAGGCACGGTGGTGCCCTGCATCAGGGTGATCTCCCCCAGGGAGCCAAACACCACCAGCACCGAGAGCAGAGCGGAGGCACCGCCGGAGAGGAGCTTCAGGTTGGCCACCTCGGTAGAGTAGGTGTAGTGGGAGTACAGGTACCCGATGGAGATCAGCAGGGCCGCCGTGCCCGCCAACAGGCCCAGGTTCTGCAGCCGGCTTCCCTGGGCCTGCGACCGGCGGAAGTAGGGGGAGAAGTTGAGGCAGTTGACGATCATGTTGCCGTAGGCGATGGCCAGCCCCAGCCCGATGAGAATGCTCACCGCAGCCAGTTGCTGGGGCGGCCTGCCCAGGAAATAGTTGAAGAGGCCATGCAGCAGGGCCGCCAACACCAGGGCACTGGCAACGCGCGGTGCCGGCCACGCCCTGCGGATGAACTGGGCCCGGCCCCAGGCGTAGGCCACTGATCCCGTCATGGACAGGTGCAGCACCGTGGAGATGATGAACCGGCTGAAGACGATGTCCAGCCCGTACCCGGTGAAGTACAGGGCGTTCTCCAGGGTGGCGAACCCCAGGGCCGAGAGGCTCCCGTAGATGAGTAGGTCTATGGGCTCGTTGTCGTGGCGGGACAGGGCCGCCACCAGGAGCAGGGGCACGAACTTGGCCACCTCCTCCACGATGCCAGTGCCGATCACGCTGTGAACCAGGTCGCCCGGCCAGCCGGCGGGGAGCCGGGGACGGAGCACCGGCTCCAGGGCGTCCCCAAGCACCAGAGAACCCTCGGCAGAGAGGGCCCCCAGCACCAGCGCCAACAGCACCAGGGCCAGAGGTTCCTGCTCGAAGACGTCTATGCGCCGGAAGAAGGTGAGCCATATGCCGCAGATGACCAGAGCACTGAGGGCGGCGCCAAGCTGGACGTAGAGCACCGGCTCGAGGAACACGATCCGCGCATACGCGCCCCAGTCGCCAAGGCGCAGGGCGGCCTCCCGCCTGATGCCCGCGTTGAGGTAGCGGGCCAGCCGATCGTCGGCCAGGAGCTCGGAGACTTGATCCAGCCGCCCCTGCGCCAAGTAGAGCCGCGCCAGTTCGGGTACCGCGCTCGCCAGATCACCCCCCAAGGCGATCTCGAGTCGGTAGTGAGCTTCCGCCCGGGCGGCGTCTCCCAGGGCGTAATAGGTCCTGGCCAGACCGCTGTTGAGGTACCGAAGTCTGGGGTTGCGCACCCGAAGATACAGCTCCAGCGCCTCCGGGTGCCGGTTCTGCAGGGAGCGGATCTCACCCAGGCAGAGGTGAGCCATGTCTGCGGATGCCGGGTCCGCAGTCAGAGCCAGGTAGCGACCCTCCAGGGCTCGGTCGTCCCTACCGGCGCCAGGCGGGGTTTCGTAGTGGTTGATGACGTAGAGCCGGTTGATCTCCAGGTCCAGCGGCCATGCCATCACAGCCTGCTCCAGCGCCGACTCGGCTCGGGCCGGCATGCCGGCCGCACGAAGCAGGATGGCCCGGTCAAAGGGGTGGTCAGGGAGGTGGCGGCGCCCGCAGGCGTTGAGGACGATGATGACCGCCAGCAGCAATAGCAGGGATATCCTGGCCGTCCACGGCAGTGCCGCCACCGCCCCCTTCATTTGCCTGCATCCTCCGACTAAAGGAGCGGCCGCGGATTGCCGGCTCTGGTCAGCAGCCAGACGAGCCGGGCACCCCGGATCCGCGACCCGGGGTGCCGCGGGGTTCGTCCGTCCGGGGAGCGGTTCAGGCAGCGGTGAGGGAGCGGGCCACGTCCACGGCGGAGGCGGCATCGGGGGCGTAGCCATCGGCCCCGATCTCGTCGGCGTAGCGCTGGGTCACCGGGGCTCCCCCGATCATCACCTTCACCGAGTCCCGCACCCCCGCTTCCTTCAGCGCCTCGATCGTCGTCCTCATGGCCGGCATGGTAGTGGTGAGAAGCGCCGAGAGCCCCACCACCTTGGGCTTGTGGTCCCGCACCGCTTCCAGGAACTTCTCCGGCGATACGTCCACCCCCAGGTCCACCACGTTGAAGCCGGCCCCCTCCA
>JABLXR010000043.1 GCA_013178015.1 Anaerolineae bacterium | reverse complement strand
AGATCCAGCACCGCAATACCCAGCCTGTAAACCCGGCGCTCATCCACCCCGTGGTAGATCAGCACCCACCCCTGCTCGGTGTAGATGGGGGCGCCGGCGGCGCCTATCCGCCAGGCGTCCCACTTGCCGGGGCGGGTACGGATGATGATCTGATGGTCCTCCCAGTGCAGGAGGTCGTCGGAGTAGGCCAGCCATATGTGAGGAGGCCGCCGGTGGAGCATGGCGTACCGGCCCCGGATCTTCTGCGGGAACAGGACGTGGTCCTTGTTGTTCTCGTCCGGCAAGACTATGCCCAGGCGTTCCCAGGAGATGAGGTTGCGTGAACGGGCCAGAGCGGCACGGGTTCCATGTCTGGAGTACCCCGTGTAGGCGAGGTAGAACGCTCCCTCCAGATAAGTGACGCGTGGGTCTTCGACACCCCGCTCCTCGAACGGCTCCTTGGGCGATAGCACGGGAGCGTCCAACCGCATCCAGCTCAGGCCATCCTCGCTGACGGCATAGCCAATGCTGGATATCAGGCTGGGATCAACGGCACGGTACAGCATGTGGTAGAGGCCACACGACCGGACCACCGCCGAGTTCAGCACAGCACGGGCCTCCCAGCGGTGCTGCGGGTTAGGCTCCAGAACCGGGTTACCTGAGTACCGAGTGAGCTCCACGAACTTGGGCGTCACTGCCTCGTCTCCTGGGATCAGCATGCGTTGCTGCCGCTGTGCAGGTTGACTCCTACCTCTCCTAGTCCGAATGCGCACAAGCGGGGCGTTAAAGCTGCATTAATTCTAGCGGCATGAGGGCACAAAGAGCAACCTCAGCTTGCCTCTCTTTGAGCCTCGCCTACAATCTTCCTTCGAGCGGGAGCCGAGGGCAGGACGGCGGGCCCGGGCCTCTACACTCTATATCGGCCCACGTCGCCAGGAGTTGAGGCAGCGGGCCAGGCTTCGGAGGAAGGGCACACGCCAGCTTCGGCGCTTGGTCGGCGGCACTGCTCCGCGCTATCATGAGCGACTGGGCGTGCGGAGGCCGTCGGGCGAGCGGCCCGCCGCTACTCCGAACCGAATCAGGTGGTGTGGCTGTGGCTGCCCTCATCGGGACCATCATCGCGTTCGTCACTTTCGGCGTTGTCCTCAAGTTGTTGGCGGTCCATCACCAGCCCCCCACTCCGGTGGCCTTTGTCAACTACGCCTTCGCGGCTGCGGTCACAGGCACGCTGGCTTTGCTTTCCCCGGAGTCGGCCGGCGGGCCGCCGGTGTGGGTTCTCGGCGGGGTGGCCGGGGCGGCTTTCGTGTCTGGCTTCTTCCTCAACCACCGGGCCGTCCAGCAGGTCGGGCTCTCCGTGGCCCAGCCCATCGCCAGCCTGGCCGTGGCTTTGCCCATCCTGGCCTCGGTAGTCCTCTGGAACGAGCGACCTACTCCAGCCCAAGTCGCCGCAGTCTTGGTGGTCTGCCCGGCGTTGGTGCTGCTGGGGTCGGCCAACCCCGGTTCCCAGCCTCCGCCAGCGGCATCGCAGAGCCGATTGCAGCCAGGCGACCGCACCGGTCCTGGCCCCGCGGGCGACACACCGCTCCCCGGAGCCGTAGGCGGCGGGCGAAGGACCTGGGGCACGCTTGTGGCCCTGTTTCTGGTGCAGGGTGCGGTCATGCTGGCACCGAAAGCACTGGAAGAGTTGGGCTATGGCGGTTACCGCTGGGGATACCTCGGCGTGCTCTTCACGGTGGCCGCAGCGGGCGCCGGACTCCGTTGGTCTAGGACCAGAGAGGAACTGACGCCCAGGCTCGCCTGGCTGGGCGTCGTCTTTGGCACCGCCAATGTGGCGGCGACCGTGCTTCTCCTCGCCGCTTTGGGCTCTCTGCCGGGCATCGTAGTCTATCCGGCCACCAGTGTGGGCTCGATGGTGCTCGCAGGCGTAGTCGGCATCACCGTGTGGTCTGAGCGTCCGGGAAGGCGAGCCCTCGCTGGGATGGCCCTGGCGGTGCCATCGGTCTTCCTGCTTAGCGCCTGAGAAGGAGGCCGACCCGGGCGGCGTCCGGGCGGGATGAGCCCGGGTCGACGCGATGTGGTCAGGCGCCGATGAGCCGCTTGATCTCCTGCAGGCTCTTGCTGGCGCAGGCGTCGAGGCTCTCGATGCTTCCACCGCCGCGTATGGGCCAGCACATCTCGTAAGCGACGTAGCCATCGAAACCGCCTTCCTTCAGCCCGCGGAAGAAGGCGTCGTAGTCTATGAAGCCGTCGCCCATGGGCACCATCAGGAGGGCGTCGGGAAGCCAGCGTTCGTAGTTGGTGACGTTGCCCACCAGGTGCCAGCGCGGGTGCTTGACGTAGTCGGCCACGGTGGTCTGCACCATTCTGGGAGCCAGCTTCCTGGCCCAGTAGTACAGGTCGCTGTCGTGCAGGGCGATGCTCCAGGCGTCGAACATGGCCTTGCAGTTTTCGTGCCCCACGGCATCGAGGAAGTCCTCATAGGACTCGGCGCTTACGCCGATGTCGTGATGGTTCTGCACTCCGAGGACGATGCCGTGCTGAGCGACGATGCCAGCCGCTTCCCGCACTGCGTCCACGCACGTGTTCCACTGGGCGGTGTAGGTGAGCTGGTCGGTGAAGTAGCCGGTGAACACCCGCATGATCTTGGCGCCCAGGATCTCGCCCAGCTCGGCCAGGCGCCTAAGGTAGGCCAGCTGGACCTCGACGAAGGGGACCTCCCGGCTCTCCAGGCCACCGGTGAAGTTGGTATAGGCTGCGACAGTGGCAACCTCCAGGCCCAGGTCGTCTGCCTGGCGCCGCAAGTCTCTTGCCTCTTCGATGCCGACATCCACCACCGATAGATGGGGACGCTTGCCCATGATCTCCACGGCGGGGTAGCCAAGCTGCTTAGCTTTCCGCAGCACCTCGGGCAGGCTCAGTCGCGCCTGACCCCAATAGCCGCCGTAGCTCACAGTGAACAGGGCTGGTTTCATGCTTTCACCTCCGCTTCCTCTTGCCACACGACAGCGCGGCCTTCACCCGAGCCCCGCGCTGTGCCCAGTCCGCCCCGGGACGCGGTGCGAGGGGTGTCTGGCCGCCTAATCGCGCGCCATTCTAGGCGCTGCTCCGCAACCTGTCTAGCGATGAGGGGCGCGATGCCGCCGAGGCGGCTTGGCGCGGGGGCGGCCGAGCTCGGTGGTGGGGAGGCCCCAGACAACGAGAGGCACCTCGCGGCTGAAGGCTACTCCACGATCTTGACTATGGGGATCTCCAATATGTCTTCGGCGCCGAGGCGTTTGAGCTGGGGAATGAGCCGGTTGATGCAGCCCTTCTCCACCACCGTCTCCACTGCATAGTAGCCGTTGCCGAATAGCTGGGATACGGTAGGGGCCTTCATAGCCGGCAGTATCGAGATGACGCCTTCCAGGTCCTTCTGGCTGACATTGAGCTTGACCAGGACACGGCCGCGGGCGGCCAGGGCCCCCTCGATGAGGGTGCGGATGTCCTCTGCCGCGGCTCGCCTCGCCTCATCCTGGTACGACTGAGGGTTCATAATGAGCCTGGAGCTGCTGGTCAGAAGGGTGTCTACTATCTTCATGCGGTTCTGTCGCAAGGTGGAGCCGGTTTCCGTAAGCTCCACCACGGCGTCGGCGATGTCGGGCACCTTAGCCTCGGTAGCGCCGTAGGACAGGTAGATCTCCACGGGGATGCCGAGCTGCTCGAAGAAGCGCCTGGTGATCACCGGATACTCAGTGGAGATGCGGCTGCCCGGCGGAAGGTCGCGGGCGCTCTCCACGGCCGAGGAGTCGGCCACGGCCAGCACCAGCTTCACCGGCCGCCCGAGGTCGAGTAGCTCCACCACCTCGCTCTCGGTCTCGCGGATCCAATCCAACCCGGTGACCCCAATGTCGAAGTACCCCTTGGCCACATAGGTGGGGATCTCCTGGGGCCGGAGGATGCGGACCTCCCCGATGCGGGGGTCATCAATGGTGCCTCGATACTCGCGATCGCTGTCGCGCTGGACGGTGAGATCCGCTTGCTGGAACAACGCCAGGATGCTCTGCTCGAGACTCCCTTTGGGCAACACCACACTGAGCACGCGCCTGTCCTCCTCATCGGCATAAAGACACATTTAACCACGCTTGCGTTGCCCCCCGCAAGCACTAGAATGCGAGGCGAGACTGAACGCGAGGGTACAGACCGATGCCTCTGGCGGGCACGCTGTGTGTGGACGTAGGCAACACTAACACGGTGTTCGGCGTGATAGATAACGACGGCCGCGTGCGGGAGCAGTGGCGCATAGCGACCGAGTCGTCTCGCATGCCGGATGAGTACGCGGTAACCATCCTGACGCTGCTTCACCACGCCGGCGTGGAGGCCGAGGACATCGAGGGTATGGCGATCAGCAGCGTCGTCCCGTCCCTGACCACGGACTTCGTCCGGCTGGGGCGCCGGTATCTCAAGACGGAGGCTCTGGTGGTGGGCCCAGGCATCGACACCGGGTTACGGGTGTTGTACGACGACCCTAGACAGGTGGGTGCCGACCGGATCGTGAACTGCGTGTCGGTCAAGGAGCGATTCGGTGGGCCGGCGTGCGTGGTGGACTTTGGTACCGCTACCACCTTCGACGCCCTCGATCGGGAGGGGAACTACCTGGGTGGGGCGATCGCCCCGGGGATAGTGATCGCGGCCGAGGCCCTGTTCGCCCGGGCGGCTAGGCTGGTGAAGGTTGATATCAGGCGCCCTCCGGCGGCGGTGGGCCGCAACACCGAGCATAGCATCCAGGCGGGGCTGCTTTTCGGGTATGTCTCGCTGGTGGAGGGCCTGGTGGCCCGTTTCCGGCAGGAACTGGGCGAGGACATGAAGGTCATCGGCACTGGTGGTCTGGCGGACGTGGTAGCGGCGGAGACCGATGTCTTCGATGTGGTGGATCCCACTCTCACTCTGGATGGCCTCTACCGCATCTACCGGCGGAACCGAGGGAGGTAGTGGTTGTTCGCGGGTAGGAATGTAGTGCTGTGTGTCACCGGCGGGATCGCCGCCTACAAAGCGGCTGATCTGGCTCGCCGCTTCTATAAGGCAGGGGCCCGCGTGGATGTGGTGATGACCCAGGCGGCAGCAGAGTTCATCACCCCGCTCACCTTCCAAGGGCTGGTGCACACGCCAGTGGCTCTGGACATGTTTCAGTTACTCACCGATATGGAGATAGGGCACGTGTCCCTGGCTAGGCGGGCAGATGTGGTGGTGGTGGCTCCGGCTACGGCGAACACCATCGCCAAGCTGGCATGGGGCTTCGCCGACAACATGGTCACCGCTACAGTGCTGGCTGCGGCCTGCCCAGTGGTGGTGGCTCCGGCCATGAACGACGGCATGTGGGCCAACTTAGCCACCCAGGAGAATGTGGAGAAGCTCAGAGCGCGCGGCTTCATCATCGTGCCCCCCGAAGTTGGCCTTCTGGCAGAAGGCTCCATTGGGCGGGGCCGGCTGGCCGAGCCCGAGACCATCGTCGGAGCGACCCGGCTGGCTCTGGCTCAGGGCGGTCCTCTCAGGGGACGGCGGGTCCTAGTGACTGCGGGCAGCACGCGCGAGCCGCTGGACCCGGTGCGCTTCATCAGCAACCGATCCTCGGGCAAGATGGGCTATGCCATAGCTCAAGCCGCGCTGGATCTGGGGGCAGACGTGACTCTGATCTCCGGACCGACGCACCTGACGGCTCCCTATGGGGCACAGGTGGTCCACGTGACCACGGTAGCTGACATGCGCCAGGCGCTGGCGCAGCACGTGGCAAGCAGCGATGTGTTGGTCATGGCGGCGGCGCCGGTGGACTACCGAGCGGAGGCGCCGAAGGACCGGAAGGTGAAGAAGGAGGAGACAGGAGAGATCTGGTCGGTGCCCCTGAGGCGCAACCCGGACCTGGTGGCGGAGGTAGGCCGTTCCCGGCCGGCAGGATTGCGGGTGCTGGTGGGATTTGCTGCCGAGACGGAAGATCTGTTGGCAAACGCCGAGGCCAAACTTCGGTCCAAGGGACTGGATCTCATCGCGGCCAATGACGTTTCTGCGCCTGACGCCGGTTTCGAGGTGGACACCAACCGGGTGACGCTCCTGGGGGCGGATGGTAGCCGCGAGGACCTGCCGCTGATGTCCAAGGAGGATGTGGCCCGGCGGATCATGGAAAAAGTGGTGGCGATGCTGGGTCAGAAGGACTGAGGCGTGGTACCGTCGGGCAAGCTAACAGACATCGAGGGCCTGCTAGTCGGCCACTGGACCGATGCCCAGGCCCTCACTGGGTGCACGGTGGTGCTGACCGAGGAGCCGTTTGTGGCCTCTGGCGAGGTGCGCGGCGGGGCGCCAGGCACCCGTGAGACGGACCTCCTGCTTCCCGGCCGGTTGGTGGAACGGGTGGATGCGATCGTGCTATCGGGCGGGAGTGCTTTCGGCCTGGGAGCAGCGGACGGAGTGATGCGTTGTCTGAGGGAGCGCGGCCGGGGGTTCCCGACGAGCGTAATGCCCGTTCCCATCGTCCCGGCTGCCATCATATTTGACCTGGCGCTGGGTAGGCCGGAGTGGCCCAGGCCAGAGGCCGGGTACAACGCCGCCTCGTTGGCAGCGGTGGAATTCGAGTGCGGCTGTGTGGGCGCGGGGACTGGGGCCAGCGTGGGGAAGTTCCTGGGCCTAGATCGGGCGACGAAGTCTGGTGTGGGGACCGCCTGCCTAGAAGGCCCACGGGGATTGCGGGTCGGAGCCCTGGCGGTGGTGAACGCTCTGGGGAGCGTGGTTGACCCAGAAAGCGGCCAGGTAGTGGCGGGAGCGCGGGGCGCCAATGGCAGCTTTGTCCCATTTCGCGAGACCAACACGCCCTACCTCTTCGGGCGTCCGCAAGCAGCCGGGCCAGAGAACACGGTGGTGGCTGTGGTGGCCACCAATGCCCGGCTCGATCGGTCCGGCGCCTGGCGCATGGCTCAGGTGGCCCACGACGGTATTGGGCTCGCCGTGCGTCCGGCCCACACTATCCACGACGGCGACACGGTCTTCTGCCTGGCCACGGGGGAGGTGACAGCGGACATCACCGCGGTGCAGGCAATGGCTGTCCAAGCACTGGCGGCTGCCATCATCCACGGCGTCCTGGCCGCCACCGGAGCCGGCGGCCTGCCCGCTGCTCGAGACTTGGCCCGAGCTCATGGCGGGTGAGCGGCGAAGCGGCAGCCATAGGCTGCGCCTTCTTCTGGGCACTATCCAGCGCCATGCTCCGAGGGCTGACGACCGAGATGCCCAGTCTGGCCCTCAATGCCCTGCGGTCCCTGGTGGGCACTCTGGTCTACGCTGTCGTCGTCCTGGCGACGGGCAGGATAGCCAACTTCGGCGATTTCGGGGCGGACAACCTCTTCTTCCTCGGTATCAACCTGGGCATCGGCATTCTGCTGGGAGACACTGCCTACTACTCCAGCATGCGGCTGATCGGGCTCTCACGAGCCCTCACCATCGCTTCCACCTACCCGCTGCTTACGGCCATACTGGCGGGGCTGTTCCTGCGTGAGAGGTTTGGGACGGCAACCTGGGTGGGGTTCGTGCTGTGCGTGACCGGAGTGGTTCTGGTAGCGCGCTCCGGGCTCGCCCCCACTGGCTCAGGTGGCCACCAGCTCCCGGCTCGCGGCCTGACTCTGGCAATCGCCGCCGCTGTCCTCTGGGCTGTGGGCACGGTGGCTCTGCGGCGGGCGGCTGGCGGCATGGATCCCTTCCTGGTGAACTTCCTGCGGCTGGGCGGGGTCACCCTCGCGGCCGGCACATGGGCTCACGCTCGCGGCGAGCTGAGAGGAGTGCGACGTCTCCCCCTGAACCGGGCGGCGCTGCTGGTAGCCGGGGCGGTGATTGGATCCGTCTTCGGAGCCATACTTTACATAACGGCAGTACAGACCGCTGGAGCTTCCAAGGCAGCTGTCCTGGCCTCGATCGCGCCGCTGTTCAGTGTCCCGATGTCTATGCTGGCAGGAGAGCGAGTGAATCGGAAGCTGATTGCGGGAATGGTGACCGCGGTGGCGGGAATCGCGATAGTGCTGCGCTGACCGGAGGTGATAGCTGTGAAGCGGAGACTGGGACTGATGTTGGCGGCACTTGTGGTGCCGCTGCTCCTGGCGTGCGGTGTGGTGAGCACGACCCCGCGCCTGGCTGGCTTGGTGGGCGGCGGCAAGGTGGGGATCGTTCGCGTAGAGGGCAGCATCGTATCCGGCGCGGGCGGGGGTTGGGCCGCGGGGGCTCAGGCCGCCGATCGTCGGGTGATCGCCGACCTGGAGAAGGCTGACGCCGACGGCCAGATAGCGGCCGTCGTGCTCTACGTCAACAGCCCGGGCGGCGGGGTGGTGGCTTCAGACGAGATATACCGAGCCGTGACCCGAATGAAGAAGCCGGTCGTGGCCTATGCGGGCGAGATGGCGGCCTCGGGCGGTTACTACGTAGCCTGTGGAGCCGACTTGATCGTGGCCCATCCTGCCTCCATCACGGGGAGCATAGGGGTGATCAGTCGGGTGGTGCTGCTGCAGGACTTGATGGACAAGCTGGGAGTGGAGTTTCAGACCGTCAAGAGCGGGGACGTCAAGGATATGGGCGATCCTTCGCGGCCGCTCACGGAAGAGGAGCGAGCCCTGCTGCAGGCCATCGTGGATGAGACGTACCAGTCCTTTGTGGACGTGGTGGTAGAGAGCAGAGGCATCCCGCGGGAGGAGGTCTTGGCGGTTGCGGACGGCCGCCTGCTGAGTGGGGCACAGGCGCTTCGCCTGGGCCTCGTGGACCAGCTTGGCGGGATGCATGAAGCGGTGCAGGCGGCTGCCGAGCTGGCGGGCATCCGCGGCGAGCCCCAAGTAGTGGAGATAGGGCGACCACCGACGGTGCTGGAGCTGTTCCTGTCGGCCGTCTGGCAAGGCAACCCACTACAGGCGCTCGACCTCGGCCAGGGCGCCGGCCTGGAATACCGATACGAGCCCTAGCGTCGCTTCTGTCCGGCCTGGGAGGTGGTGGCGCGGGCCTGCTTGCGCAGTATGTCGAGGTGATTCAGGGCCTCGATGGGGGTCATGGCCTCTACGGGCAACTGGGCCAGCTCCCTCACTAGGGAGTCTGCCGCCGATGAGAACAGCCCTAGCTGGCGGGCGCTGGGGGTGAGGAGCGGCGGCGCAGTCGGTTGCTGCGTCTGAGCCTCGAGAACGCCCAGCACCTCGGCGGCGCGCTCGAGCACGGGCATGGGGACTCCCGCCAGGCGAGCCACGTGGATGCCGTACGACCGGTCGGCGCCGCCGCGCACGATTCGGTGCAGGAACACCACCCGGTCACTCTCTTCCGCCACGGCTACGTTGTAGTTGCGAACCCGGGGGAGGTACTGTTCCAGATCGGTGAGCTCGTGGTAGTGGGTGGCGAACAGGGTCCTGCATCCCAGCCCGGGCGAGTTGTGCAGATGCTCGACCACCGCTCGGGCGATGGCCATCCCGTCGTAGGTGCTGGTGCCCCGGCCTACCTCATCCAGAATCACTAGGCTGCGGGGGGTGGCCTGTCGCAGGATGCTGGCCACCTCTATCATCTCCACCATGAAGGTGCTCTGTCCGGCCGCCAGCTCGTCCTGAGCGCCAATGCGGGTGAAGATACGGTCCACCAGCCCGATGCGTGCCTCAGCGGCCGGAACGAAGCTTCCTGCCTGGGCCATAAGGACGATCAGGGCCACTTGACGAAGATAGGTGGACTTGCCGGCCATGTTGGGGCCGGTAAGGATCAGGATGGCTTCCTCGCTGTTGCTGAGTTCGGTGTCATTGGGGACGAAACTACGGCGGTGGAAGGTGAGTGACCGCTCCACTACCGGATGTCTGCCCTCCCGGATCTCGATCCGATCCGAGTTGTTCACTTCTGGCCGGCAGTAGCCGTAGACGCGAGCCACCTCGGCCAGAGTGGTGAGCACGTCGAGCACGGCCAGTGCCCTGGAGGTGGCCAGCAGCCGAGCGGCGTGCGCCGCCAACCGCCGGGCTAGGTCGTCCCAGAGCTCGCGTTCCAAGGCCAGACGGCGCTCCTGAGCACCGTAGACGTCTGCCTCCAGCGTCTTCAGTTCCTCGGTGAAGTACCGCTCCGCACTCACCAGGGTCTGCTTGCGGACGTAATCTGGAGGGACGCGCGCGGCCTGAGCTCGGGGCACTTCGAGGTAGTAGCCGAAGACGTTGTTGTGGCCCACACGAAGAGCCTTCAGCCCGGTTCGCTGGCGCTCCCGTTCCTCCAGCTCGGCCAGGAGGCGTCGTGCGCCAGTGGCTCGCTCCACTATCCGGTCCAGCTCGGCACTGTAACCCGGCCTGATGATGCCTGGGCTGTTGAGCGTCGCAGGGGCGTCCGGGGCGACGGCCGCCTCGATCGCCTCGGCTACGTCGGCGCAGTCGTCTAGCGCTCGGGCCGCCTCGTCGGCCTCGCCCTTCAGCGAGAGGTCTGCCGTGGCGAGGACCCGTATCAACGAGGTTACCCGCCGGCAGGCGGCAGCGATGCTTAGGGCTGAGCGCGGGGTCACGCTCCCCTGAGAAAGCCGCGCTCCCAACCTCTCCAGGTCGGGCACTTGCCGGAGAATCTCCCGAACCCGGGAACGGGCCGTGTCCTGCCCGAAGAAGCAGTCAACTCCGTCAAGCCGACGTTCGATCTCTTCAGCGCGAGCCAGAGGCTGGAGTAGGCGACGGCGCAGAAGCCGTGCCCCCATGGGGGTCGCGGTCTGGTCCAGTACCTTCAGAAGCGAACCCCCTGCCACGCCCGACCGAGCCGTCTCGGTGAGTTCCAGAGTACGCTGGGCGGTCGCATCCAGCTGCAGGTGCTCCGTCCGGGTGACCATCCGGAGGGCAGCCAGGGTGCGGCTCGCCGCCGGTTGAGTCTCGGCTAGGTAGAGGAGGCACAAACCCACAGCCCGAGTGGCCGCGGGGCGGTCTTCCAGGGCGAATGGGACCAGCGTGGTTGCCCCGAAGTGACTGAAGATGAGCTCCACGGCGTGCTCGTGGCTGATGCACCAAGATTCGCGGCGCGTGGCCGGAATGGACATGGACTGAATCACTGCCCAGGAGGGTGAGTCATCCTGGAGGAGTACGCACTCGGCGGGCTGCACTCTAGCCAGGGCGTCGCGCAGGGCCGGCTCGTCGCCCGAAGGCAACTCCTCGACGCAGAACTCGCCCGTACTGATGTCGGCGTAGGCCAGCCCGAGGTGCCCGCCCTCCCGGACCAGGGCGGCCAAGTAGTTGTTGCTCTGGGGGGAGAGCATCCCTTCCTCGGTAATGGTTCCGGGGGTGACCACTCGCACCACCTGTCGCTGCATCAAGGAGCCTTCATCGTCGTCCGGTGACTGCTCGGCGACAGCGACCCTGTAGCCGGCCTGCAAGAGCCTGGCGATGTAGCCTTCGGCCGAGTGGTAAGGAACGCCGGCCAGCGGGACGCGAGTGTCCTTCCCCACCGGCCGGGAAGTGAGGGTGATGCCGCACACTCGGGCGACTACCTCGGCGTCGGCATCGAACGTCTCGTAGAAGTCTCCCAGGCGGAAGAACAGGATGGCGTCGGGGTGCTGGCGCTTGAGGTCGAGGTACTGCCGCCGCATGGGGGTGGTCATGGGGAGATTCTAGGGGGCGGCCTGACAGACCGCAACCGCCTGGAGGAGAGGATTGTGCTCATGGTCACAATCGTCATTTGCGCCGACGGAGGGCGCAATGTATGATGCCGGCGCCCAAGGGGCCGCATGTGGCTGATGCGGCCTAAGTTGCTGTCGGAGACACTAGGATGCTGCAAGCGTTTTTCGAGCCCCGTTCCATCGCGGTCATAGGCGCTTCCCGTGACGAGGGCAAGCTGGGCCACGCGGTGCTGCAGGCGCTGATAGAGTCGGGCTTCCCCGGGCAGGTATTCCCCATTAACCCCAATGCGGACGAGCTTCTGGGCCTGCCGGCCTATCCCTCCGTTCTGGACTGTCCGGGGGAAGTGGACCTGGCTGTGATCCTGATACCCAGCCGCCTCGTGCCCGCGGTCATGCGTCAATGCGGGGAGAAGGGGGTGAAGGGCGTCATAGTGATCACCGCAGGGTTCCGCGAGGTGGGCGCGGAGGGCATGCGGCTGGAGCAGGAACTAGTCGAGGTGGCGCGGTCGTACGGCATACGGATGGTGGGGCCCAATTGCCTCGGGTACCTGGACACCATCACTCCATTCAACGCCTCCTTCGCCCCCCTAATGCCGGACCGCGGCCCGGTTGCCTTCATGTCGCAGTCCGGAGCCATCGCCTCTTCCATTCTGGATCTGGCCAAGCAGCGAGGGCTCGGGTTGTCCCGCTTTGTCAGCCTGGGCAACAAGGCAGACCTCAACGAGACCGACTTCCTCGCCGCCTGGGGCGAGGACGATCAGACCAGCGTCATAATGGCCTACTTGGAGGACATCAAGGACGGTCCGGCGTTCATGGAGACCGCTCGTCGCGTTACCAAGACCAAGCCGGTGATCTCAATCAAGTCTGGGAGCACTACGGCAGGCACGCGGGCGGTTTCCTCCCACACGGGTGCCCTTGCCGGGTCGGAGGCGGCCTACAACGCCGCCTTCCGGCAGGTAGGCGTGATTCGAGCCCATACCATCGAGGACTTGTTCGACTACTCGGAGGCTCTGGCCCGGCAGCCGCTGATCCGCGATGATGGTGTGTGCGTCATCACCAACGCGGGTGGCCCCGGGGTGATGGCGGCGGACGCCGTCGAGCATGCCGGGCTGAGGTTGGCCGGCTTGACACCGGAGACGATGGCCCGGCTGCGGGAGCACCTGCCCGCGGCAGCTAGCGTTCTCAACCCGGTTGACGTCTTGGGCGACGCGCAAGCCGACCGGTACGCCATGGCGCTGCAGGCAGTGCTCGAGGACCCGAACGTGAACGCTGTGGTGGTGATTCTCACTCCGCAGGCAGTCACCGAGGTGGAGGAGACGGCCCGAGCCGTGGCTGAGATCGCCCAGACGGCGGAAACGCCGATATTCGCTTGCTGGATCGGCGGTGAGTTGACGGCCGGTGCGGTGAGCCTGCTGACGGCGCAGGGTGTTCCCGCCTACCCGGAGCCGGAGCGGGCAGTGCGCTCCATCCGGGCCATGCTGGAGCAGCGACGGTGGCTAGAGAGGGCTCCCTTCTGCCCGCCCACGTTTGACATCGAGAGGGCCAGGATACAAAGCGTCTTCGACGTAGCCAGAAGGGACGGTCGCCTGCAGATCGGTGACGCCGAGGCTCGGGAGGTCATGGAAGCCATCGGCCTGCGGGTGCCCCGCTCGGAGTTGGCGCGCGACGCCGATGAGGCAGTGCGGATCGCGGAGGGCATCGGCTACCCCGTCGTGATGAAGATCGCCTCCCCCGACATCCTGCACAAGTCCGACATCGGCGGCGTGAAGGTAGGCATCCAGAGCATCACCGATGTCCGCGATGCCTTTGACCTGATCATGTACCGGGCTCGGCGCCACGCACCGGACGCCGAGATATGGGGTTGTCAGGTACAGCAGATGATCCGGGGTGGCCGCGAGGTCATCCTAGGCATGAACAAGGACCCCCAGTTTGGGCCCCTGATGATGTTCGGGCTGGGAGGCATCTACGTGGAAGCTCTGCGCGATGTGGCTTTCCGGGTAGCCCCCATGGACGAGCTAGAGGCGCGGGAGATGATCGGCGAGATCCGCGCCATCAGGCTCTTGCAGGGGGTTCGCGGAGAGCCGCCCGCTGACGTAGACTCGGTAGTAGATGCGCTGCTACGGCTCTCCTACCTGGTGACCGAGTACCCGGAGATCGTCGAGCTGGACATCAACCCTCTGGTCGTGTATGAGGCGGGTAGGGGTGCCGTTGGGCTGGACATGCGTCTGGTCCTGGCAGGCTGATCGCTGGAGGTGAGTTCCCGTCGGGGAGGCCGAGATGACGAGCCTGTACATCGGTTCCACTGAGCCCTTCTGCGGCAAGAGCGCGCTGGCCCTAGGGATCGGGCTGAGTGCCAAGGAGCGCGGCTGGGGAATTGGCTATATGAAGCCGGTGAGCCTGGTGTTGGAGGGGTCGAGGTCGGCGTCTGTAGATCAAGATGCCAGCTTCGCCAGCCAGGTCTTCGACCTGCAAGAGAGCCTCACACTCATTGCCCCGGTCACCCTATCTCGCGCCGACATCGACCGCATCCTGGAGGATCAGGCAGAGACGGACTACCAGCACCTTCTGGTGGACGCCTATCACCGCTTCGGCCCGGGCAAGCAGCTCGTGCTGGCAGAGGGCGGGGCCAGCCTGCGGGAAGGGCACACCATCGGGCTGCCAGCTCCGGTGGTTGTAGAGCTTCTGAACGCTCGGGCGGTGATAGTGGTGCCCCACGGGGAGGGTCTGATCACAGACGACGCGCTTGCGGCCCGGGCTGCCTTGCGGGACCGGCTGCTGGGTGTTCTCATCAACCGAGTGCCCCGCTATCGGATGCGCTTCGTGGAAGAGGTAGTCCGCCCCTTCCTGGAGAAACAGGGGATCAAGGTATATGGCGTGCTGCCTGAGGAGCGTGTGCTGCAGGCTGTGAGCGTGCGGGAGATCGCTGAGCGGCTCGATGGCGAAATCCTGTGTGCGGAGGAAGCCGCCGACGAGTTGGTAGAGAACCTAATGGTGGGAGCCATGAGCGTGGACAGCGCCCTCAGCTACTTCCGCCGCTTGCCCAACAAGGCGGTGATCACCGGCGGTGACCGGCCCGATGTGCAGCTGGCGGCCTTGGAGACTTCCACCAAGGCAGTGATCCTCACGGGCAACCTGCACCCGAGTCCCATCATTGTCAGCCGGGCCGCCGAGGTGGGGGTCCCCATGATTCTAGTGAAGACGGACACGCTCAGCACGGTCGAGGCCATCAGCAGCTTCTTCGGGCGCACGCGTCTGCATCAGCCGCGCAAGCTAGATCGGTTCCGGGAGCTCATGGCCGAGCGGGTGGACGTGGACGGGCTCTTCGCTGACCTGGGACTGAGATGACGCCAATCAGGAGGCATGCATGACGACCATAGAGGAGATCATCGCCCGAGAGGTTCTCGACTCGCGGGGCAACCCCACGGTGGAGGTGGACGTCTACTTGAGCGGGGGCGCGGTGGGGCGGGCGGCCGTTCCATCAGGGGCCTCGACCGGAGAGCACGAAGCGGTGGAACTGCGCGACGGCGATGACCGATACGGGGGCAAGGGGGTCCAGACGGCGGTGCGCAGCGTGAACGAGACCATCGCCGACCAACTGGTCGGCTGGGATGCCCTGGACCAGGTCGGGGTGGATCAGCTCATGATCGGGCTGGACGGGACGCCCAACAAGAGCCGCCTGGGAGCAAACGGCATCCTGGCCGTGTCCATGGCGGTGGCCAAGGCTGCTGCGGAGGCTCTAGACCTTCCTCTGTACCGCTACCTGGGCGGCGTGAACGCCCGCATCCTGCCGGTGCCCATGATGAACATCCTGAACGGCGGTAAGCATGCCGTGAACAGCACTGACCTGCAGGAGTTCATGGTGATGCCGGTGGGAGCCCCCACCTTTGCCGAGGCGCTGCGCTGGGGCGCCGAGATCTACCACTCACTCAAGAAGGTGCTGAGCGGCAGAGGGTATTCCACCAACGTAGGCGATGAGGGCGGGTTCGCCCCCTCGCTCAAGTCCAACGAAGAGGCCATCGAGGTGATCCTGGAGGCGGTCCAGCGGGCCGGATACTCCCCCGGAAACGACGTGTTCCTGGCCCTCGATCCTGCCGCCAGTGAGATCTACGAGAATGGGACCTACAACCTGGCCAAAGAGGGACGGCGCCTCAGCGGCGAGGAGATGGTGGGTTTCTACGAGGAGTGGGTGACCAAGTACCCCATCATCTCGATCGAGGATGGTTTGGCGGAGGACGACTGGGACTCCTGGCAGCTCCTATGCCGCCGCCTCGGCGACCGGGTCCAGTTGGTTGGTGACGATCTGCTGGTCACCAACGTGGAGCGAGTGGGCAGGGCCATCGAGCTGCAGGCGTGCAACTCCCTCCTCTGCAAGGTGAACCAGATCGGCTCCTTGACCGAAGCTATTGAGGCCGTCACCATGGCCCAGCGGGCGGGCTGGACGGCAGTAGTCTCTCATCGCAGCGGCGAGACCGAAGATGTGACCATCGCCGACCTGGTGGTGGCCCTGAATGCAGGGCAGATCAAAACGGGCGCCCCAGCGCGGACAGACCGGGTGGCCAAGTACAACCAGCTTCTCCGCATTGAGGAGCAACTGGGGGACACTGCCGAGTATGCTGGGATAGATGCCTTCTACAACATAAGACGGCACTAGCCTAGGCCCCGGCCCTTCCGGGCCATTGGCCATCGCTCTCGCGCCCGTCTGCCAGCCAGGCGGGCGTTGCCGTTGCTTTAGCAGCTTGGGGTCAACTGCAGCTGAGCCGCGAACGCCTGCCGGAGCGCTGCGTCTTGGTCAACCAAGTCTGCGAGCAAGCGTGACGGGCCGGCAAAGGCCTTCAGGCGGAACAGATGGGTTGGGCAGCGGCAGTCGGTGCAGCCAAACCCGTCCACAGGGCTGGCCTGATCGAGACGGCCGAAGGCTGTGGCTAGGCGGCATTCCGTCACCGTGATGCCGAAGCAGAGGGCACAGAAAGGATCGGCCACGGCCAGCAGGTAGTCAATGTGCCAGTGGGGACGGCGCAATGGCCTGAGGTATCTGCCGAGTCGCGCTGCCACCCCGCCGGGCCCGGCGGCACTGCCGACGTAGGCGTAGGTACCGCTCCGAAGATCGAACGTCCGGCCCGATCGCGTGCTTAGAAGGACGCTGAGGCGCAGATCCAGAAGTAGGACGTACCTCCCCGCCCGGGCCGACCCCGGAGTCATGACCTCCTTACCACCGCGTTCCCTGGCCTGCCCTCCACCTTCCCCCATAGCGCGGCACCTCGTAGACATTCTTAATTAAGCGGCTCGCGCCTCTGGTGGTCAAGCCGGGCTCTGTTGGCTTGAATCCCGCTACACCGGTGCCTATAATGGGGCCAGGTGGTGACCAGTGGGGGATTGTGGGGGTGGGTGTTGGAAGAGCCTGCCCGCTCTGAGACCCGTTTCTCGGGCGAGTACGAGCACAGCGTCGACGACAAAGGCAGGGTGACCCTCCCCGCCAAGCTGCGCGAGGGGCTTGGCGACGTGGTCTTCCTCACGCGAGGCCTGGATGGATGCCTGTTCGTCTACTCCGAGCCTCGGTGGACGGCCATCACTGAGAACGTGGGCCGTCTGTCCCTCACCAGGCGTACGGCTCGCGTCTTCGCCCGGATGGTGTTCGCGGGCACTCGCTGCGAAGTGGACCGCGCCGGGAGAATCCTCATTCCGGTGGGGCTGAGGTCGTTCGCCCGTATCGCGTCGCAGGTGGTTATCGTAGGAGTCGAGGACCGAGTGGAGCTGTGGGCTCCCGACCGCTGGGAGAAGGCGATGAGTGTCCTCTACGAGGCGGACGACCAGTTGGTCTCCGAGGAGTGGGAGGCCCTGGACATATAGAGCCACCGGTTGGGAGTCACCTCGTTGCGTCGGGATTGAGGTGCTAGCGATGGTTGACGTGCAACAGCTAGAGCACGTTCCCGTTCTGCAGGACAGAGTGGTGGAGCTCCTGGTTCGAGGACCAGGTGGATGCTACGTGGACGGCACCATCGGGGCCGGCGGGCATGCTGCCGCCATACTGGATGCCGCTGGGCCCGAAGCACGCCTGTTGGGCCTGGATGCCGACCCCGCGGCCCTGGCGGTGGCCCGCCGCAACCTCGCTCAACGCGAGGATCAAGTGACGCTGGTTCATGCCAATTTCCGCAACCTCCTGAAGGTAGCCCGCCGGCTCGGGGTCGAGGCCGTGGACGGGGTGCTGCTGGACCTGGGGCTGTCTTCGATGCAGTTGGCCGATGAAGAGCGCGGCTTCTCCTACCGGCTAGGCGGAAGGCTGGACATGCGCTTCGATCCGCGCACGCGCCGCACCGCGGGCGAACTGGTCAACCGACTGGAAGAGAAGGAGCTTGCCAGGATCCTGCGCCGCTATGGCGAGGAGCCGTTGGCCCGCCACATCGCCCATTTGATAGTAGAGTCGCGCCCGGTCAGGTCGGCGTCGGAACTAGCCGACATTGTATCCCGGGCGGCGCCCCGGCACCGAGCCAGTGACTCGCTCGCCCGCACCTTCCAGGCTCTACGTATCGCCGTCAACGAGGAGCTGGAAGCCCTGGAGGAGGGCCTGCAGCAGGCGGTGGAGTTGCTCAGGCCAGGAGGCAGGCTGGCAGTCATCTCCTTCCATTCCCTGGAGGACCGGATCGTCAAGCAGTTCCTGCGCCAGGAGAGCGCCACGTGCACGTGCCCGCCAGATATGCCTGTCTGCGCCTGTGGCGCAGTGCCCAGGCTGCGCCTGGTGAACCGACGGCCGATCTTCCCCACAGACGATGAGGTCGAGATGAACCCCAGGTCCAGGAGTGCGCGGCTCCGGGTGGCGGAGAGGGTATGAGCGAGTACATCGTCCCCACGGAGAACCTGATCGCCTTTCGCCGCGGAGCGCCTCGGAGCCACACTGAGCCCATTGCTCGAGCGTCGGTGGCTCAGGTGCGGGCGGAGAATCCTGGCCTTACCGTGCAGGGCTTTGTTCTCCTGGGGTGCGCCACAGCCCTTCTGGCGGCTGTAGGCGTGCTGTACCTACTCCAGGCGGCCGAGATTACGAGCATCGCCTATCGCGTCCATGACCTCAGCGCCGAGGTACGGAGGCTGGAACAGGAGAACTCGGTTCTGGCGGTGGAGATCGCTGCCCTGGAGAGGTTGGATCGGGTGGAGCACCGGGCTGAGGCGCTGGGCTTCTCCCGCGCCGGCGCTGTGCACTATCTGCGCTTGGAGGCCTCCGAGACGCCCGTCCCCCAGAGCGTCACTCCGGTGCCCTAGAGGCTGCCATGCCGGGCGAGACGGGACGCAGCGAAGTTCGCAGGCGCCTGACGCTAGTCGCCGTAGCACTTACGGCCTGTGGTCTGGTGCTCACCGGCCAGTTGGTGCGGTGGCAGTTGCTTCAGGGCCGCGTGCTGGCCGAGAGAGCCACTGGTGAGTACATGCGGTATGAGACCATAGATCCGCGGCGCGGCACGATCTACTCGGCCGACGGGCGGATCCTGGCCACCGACGTGTACACCTACTCCCTCACGGCGGCCCCACACATGATCCGAGACCCCTACCTGCTGGCGGATCGTCTCTTCCCGCTCGTGGGCCTAAGTCGCGATGCCCTCGCAAGCAGGCTGGATGGAGATGGGGTCTGGCAGCCGTTGGCGGATGGGATCGCCCTCAGTGTTGCCGATGAGATCGCCAAGTGGAAAGAACCGGGCCTCTTCCTGGAGCCTCACCTTTCTCGGGCCTATCCCGATGCCAGCTTGGTGGAGCCGCTGCTGGGATTCGTCAACCGGGCACGGGACGGGTACTATGGCGTGGAGGGCTACTACGACGCGCTATTGCGCGGTCAGCCGGGAGCGCGCTTGGGCGATTTCGACGGGTTTGGCCAGGAGGCGCCGTTCGGAAGACGAGTGATGGAACCTCCGGCCGACGGAGCGGACCTCTACCTGACCGTGGACAGCCGGGTGCAGTACGTGCTGTGGCGCGAACTGCGGGATGCCCTAGGTCGGTACCAGGCTGCCAGCGGCACGATCATCGCTATGGATCCTCGGACAGGGGCGATATTGGGCGCCGTGTCGCTGCCGGCATACGACCCGACGGCCTACGAGTCGGCCGATGTCAAGCTGTACGAAGACCCGGCGATCAGCCACGAGTGGGAGCCGGGCTCAGTGTTCAAGGTGATCACGATGGCTGCCGGGCTAGACTCCGGGCTCATCACACCGGACACTGTCTTCGAAGACACCGGCAGCTTCGAGATCGCCGGAGTCACCATCAAGAACTGGGACCGGGAGGCACACGGCCCGGTGACCATGACCGAGGTCCTGGGGCTGTCGCTAAACACGGGGGCCTCATACGTGAGCACGCTGCTGGGCCCCGATAGGTTCTATGCCTATCTCGCCGCCTTCGGCTTCGGCGAGCGGTTGGGGGTGGACCTCCAGGCCGAGGCTCGGGGCAGCACCAAGAGACCCGGCGACGGGCGCTGGTATGAGGCGGATCTGGCCACCAACTCGTTCGGACAAGGCATCGCGGTCACGCCGCTGCAGATGCTGTCAGCCGTGGCGGCCATCGCCAACGATGGCCTCCTGATGCAGCCGCACGTGGTGGGGCAGACGGTGACCAGGGAAGGGCTACGACAGGCCCAGCCTACCCCGGTGCGGCGGGTGATATCTTCCGAGACCGCTCGCACCCTCACCGAGATGATGGTCGCGGCAGTGGACGAAGAGACCATCGGGCCGAGACTTGAGGGCTTCGAGGTGGCGGGGAAGACGGGCACGGCCCAGATACCCATTCCCGGTGGCTACCATCCTTCCGACATCATCGCCTCCTTCGTCGGGTTCTTCCCCGCATCTGATCCTCAGTTGTGCATTCTGGTGAAGATAGACCGGCCCCAGGCGGGCCAGTGGGGTAGTGAGGTGGCGGCGCCGGTGTTCAGCCGGGTGGCCGGTGACCTTGCGGTCCTGCTGGGGATCGAACCCGAAAGTGGTTCCTCGGGTAGGATGGCTTCCCGGTGAGTCTTACCCTGCGGTTCGTCATCCGCACACTTCTGGGCGGGACCGCCGAACGGTACGAGGACTTGGCGGTCTCGCGCTGTGTAGTGGACTCGCGAGAGGCGCGGCCGGGGGACCTCTTCTTCGCCTTCCGGGGTGAGCGGGCGGACGGGCAGGACTACGTCGAGGACGCTGCTCGGCGAGGGGCAGTGGCAGCTGTCGTGAGACGGGAGGGCAGCTTCGATGGTCCCGGCCCGCTTCGGCTCCCCGGGGGCGCGCTTGCCATCCCGGTGCCTGACGTGCTCACGGCCCTGCAGGAGCTGGCACGGGCGTGGCGTCTCCTATTGCCGGCGACCGTCGTGGGCGTGACTGGCAGCGTAGGCAAGACCCTGACGCGCGAGGTGGTGGCGACTGTGCTTTCCCAGGCGTACAGGGTGCGGCGCAGTGAGCGCAACTACAACAATGAGATCGGGCTTCCCTTGACCGTGCTCGCGATGACAGGCGACGATGACTATGGTGTGCTTGAGATGGGCATGTACGCTCTGGGCGAGATTGCGACACTGGTCGAGGTCGCCAAGCCCTCCGTAGGCATAGTGACCAATGTTGGGCCCACCCACCTCGAGAGACTGGGCAGCCTGGAGCACATCGCTCAGGCAAAGTCAGAGCTGGTGGCGGGGCTTCCTCGGAGTGGGCTAGCTGTTCTGAATGGTGACGACGAAAGGGTCGCGGCTATGGCCAGCGTGGCCCGATGCCCAGTGGTCAGGTATGGGCTGGGGGCGGGCTGCGATGTGCGTGGGGAGCTGGTTCGCACCCTGGGCCAGGATGGGATACAGTTTGTGGTTGCATCAGAGGGGATCGCGCGGAGCCTGCGCGCCCCGCTATTGGGGCGGCACAGTGTGTACCCCTGCCTGGCAGCTGTGGCCGTAGCGCGACACGCCGGAATGGACTGGTCCGATATCGAGGCTGGGCTGGCAGCCAGTGGGGACTGCTCCCGGATGCGGGTGCTGCACGCTAACGGAATGACAATACTAGATGACACTTACAACGCTGCTCCCATCAGTGTGCTGGCGGCACTGGATGTCCTTCGAAGCATGCCGGGGCGGCGGGTGGCAGTCCTGGGCGACATGCTGGAGCTAGGATCCTACTCCGAGGCAGGGCATCGAGAGGTGGGGCAAGCCGTGCCGGATGCGGCCGATCTCCTCGTGGCCATTGGGCCCCGTGCCCGATGGATCGCTGAGGAAGCGGTTACGCGGCTGGGCGCCCAGGCAGTGGTCTGTCTCCGCACCGTCGAGGAAGGACTGACTGTCGTGCCTGGACTGGTGCGTGCAGGTGATTCGGTGCTGGTCAAAGGCTCGCGCGGCCTGCAGCTGGAGCGCTTGTGTTGGGCGCTAACAGAGGACTCAGAAATCAACTAGGCGGTGATGCCTCTTGGCCTACTCGCTCGTTCTGGCAATGGTCTCCTTCATCATCGCAGTCTCATGGGGTGGCCCCTTTATAGGTCTGCTTCACCGCCACGGCGTCGGCAAGCAGATCCGGGCCGATGGGCCTCAGACGCATCTGCCCAAGGCGGGCACCCCCACCATGGGCGGGCTGCTGGTAGTAGCGGTTGTGCTGGGCGTCACCACCGTGCTGAACTTCCTAAACCTGATCGGCATGAATGCGATCGGTCGCTCCATACTGCTTCCCATGGGCGTCATGGCGGGCATGGCGGTCCTGGGTGGAGTGGACGACTGGACGAACGTGAAGCGCAAGAACCCGGGAGGGATCGGCCTGTTCGCCCGGCACAAGGCCCTGTGGCAGCTGGCCATCGCCCTAGTCGCGGCCATTGGCTTGCACTTCTTCTTGGAACTGGAGAGCGTGGCCATTCCTGGCGTCCCGGAGAAGGTGGGGATAGGCCTCTGGTACCTGCCCATCGCTGTATTCATCATCTTCGCTACCTGCAACACCGTTAACCTGACTGACGGCCTGGATGGCCTGGCAGCGGGTACAGTGCTGGTAGCTTTCTTCTCCTACGCCGTGATCGCCTATCTGCAGGAGCAAGTGTACCTGGTGGCTTTCTGTCTGACTGTCGTGGGCGCGCTCCTGGGGTTCCTCTGGTACAACGCCTACCCGGCGCAAGTCATCATGGGAGACACTGGGGCCCTAGCGCTGGGAGGGACTCTGGCTACAGTAGCGCTGATGACGGGGCAATGGCTGCTCCTGCCAGTGGTGGGAGTGGTATTTGTTGCCGAGGGCCTGTCCGACATTCTGCAGGTGGCCTACTTCAAGCGGACCAAAGGCAAGCGGCTATTCCGCATGGCCCCCATACACCATCACTTCGAACTGGGGGGCTGGTCTGAGGTGCAGGTGACGCTGCGCTTCTGGATAGTAGGCATTCTCGGTGGGATGCTAGGGGTGGCGCTGGCACTTATATGAACGCGCTCGAGGTCGCGGCCAAGAGATTTGGGGGAACCCGCGTGGGCGTGGTGGGTCTAGGCCGCGAAGGCCTGGCGCTGAGTCGGTTCCTGGCCTCGGTGGGCGCTCGAGTGCTTGCCACCGATGACAAGCCCTTGCCCGCCCTCAGTCCCGAGGTGCGGGCACTGGCGGAGATAGCGGAACTGCGGCTGGGCGGGCTCAGCGCAGAGGTGCTCGACGTGGACACCTGCTTTGTGAGTCCGGGGGTGCCGCTGGACGTGCCAATGCTGGCACGAGCGGTGGCCGAAGGGGTGCCGCTGTGGAATGAGCCGGGCCTGTTGCTCTGGCTCTGCCCGGGTCGTGTGGTCGGTGTTACCGGCAGCAGTGGCAAGAGCACCACGGCCGCCTTGACAGCAGCCATGGCTGAGGCCGACGGACAGAGGACCTACCTGGGGGGCAACATTGGCAGGCCTCTGATCGAGTCGGTCGGGAACATGCGTCCAGAGGACGTAGTAGTCTTGGAGCTGTCCAGTTTCCAGCTGGAACTGGTGCGTCACAGCCCGGCGGTGGCGGCGATTACCAACATCACGCCCAATCACCTGGATCGTCACCGCACCATGGAGGCCTATACTGAAGCCAAGACCGGTGTTTTCCGGTACCAGACTGCAGCAGGAGTGGCCGTGCTCAATGCCGACGACCATGCCAGCGCTGGGCTGGCCGGACGGTGCCCCGGGGAGGTGCATTGGTTCGGTCGGAAGGCGAGTAGAGCTCCGGGAGCCTACTTGGTGGGGAGAACCATTGTCGTGAGAACGGCCGACGGTGCCTCGTGCCAGGTGTGCGCCGTGGATGAGATGGGCCTAATCGGCGAGCACAACGTGAGCAACGCTTTGGCCGCGTGTGCTCTTGGCGCAGCGCTGGGCCTCTCGGCCGAGGCGATGGCGGGCGCTGCGAGGCGGTTCCAAGGGCTGCCTCACCGGCTGGAGAAAGTGGCAGAGGTGGCTGGGGTGGTGTACTACAACGATTCGATCGCCACCACTCCGGAGAGGAGCCTCGCAGCCCTACGGGCGGTGAAGGAGCCCGTCGTCCTGCTTGCCGGCGGCAGAGACAAGCACCTGCCCTGGGAGCAGTGGGTGACGGAGGTGGCGGAGAGGGTAAGGGCAGTGGTGGCGTTTGGCGAGGCAGGAGCGATGCTGGAGGACCTACTGGGCCGCGCCGGAGTGAGGGTCAGTCGGGCGCGTGGCCTGGCTGAGGCGCTTGCACTGGCCGCCAGCCTGGCGCGTCCCGGTGATGCCGTGCTCTTGTCACCCGGCGGCACCAGCTACGACGAGTTCCGCGACTTCGAGGCGCGAGGCGAGGAGTTCCGGCGGTTGGTGCTGGAAGCAAAGGCGGAGACGTGAGGCAGAGCCAGGACAGGCGGTATCCAAGTAAGCCCGATTATTGGGTGCTGGCCGTGACCGGCCTGTTGCTGCTATTCGGGTTGGGCTCGGTGTACAGCGCCGCCATGGCCCAGGATCCCTCCGATCCCACCAGCCTGCTGGGCCGACAGCTGGCCTGGTCCGCCCTCGGCATGGTGGGTATGGTAGTAGCGGCCCGATTCGACTATCGGCGCTGGCAGCTATACACCCTGCCGTTCCTGGTGCTGGCGGTGCTCCTGCTTCTGGCGGTGCTGATAGCCGGGAGTGAGGTGTTCGGCAGCCGGCGCTGGTTCTTCCGTGGTTCCGTCCAGCCCAGTGAGCTTACGAAGCTCGCTCTCATCGTCTATGTCGCCTACTGGCTCTCTTCCAAGGGGCCGGAGATCAAGCAAGCAACTTACGGTCTCATTCCCTTCAGCATGCTGGTGGGCCTGGTGACAGCGCTGATCCTGCTGCAGCCCGACTTCAGCACGGCAGTGCTCATTGCTGGTGTAGCCATGATCATGTTCTTCATGGCGGGAGCCGAAGTGTGGCAGTTGCTGGCTGCCGGGGCGATCGGCCTGGCCACTGTGGCCGCTCTCATCTGCACCTCCCCCTACCGGATGGAGCGAGTCTTCGCCTTCCGCGACGCGCTGCGCGACCCGCTTAGCGCCGGCTACCACGTGCGCCAGACCGTGCTGGCGCTGGGGAGCGGTGGACTGGCGGGACGGGGCCTGGGGGGCGGGATCCTGAAGTTTGGGTGGCTGCCGGCGCCGCATACTGACAGTATCTACGCCGTCATCGGCGAGGAGCTCGGGTTCATCGGTTGTATGGCAGTGCTTCTGCTCTTCTGTGCTCTGGCCTGGCGGGGGTTCCACATTGCGGCCCGGGCTGAAGATTCCTTCGGGACCTTCCTCGCTGGTGGTTTGACCACGCTCCTCGTGGTTCAGGCAGGGCTCAACATCGCGGTGGCCACCGCGACCGTACCATTCACGGGCGTTCCGCTGCCCTTCATCAGCTTCGGGGGATCGTCGTTAGTGGTATCGCTGGTTGCCGTGGGGATCGTGTTCAACGTCAGCGGTCACCGAATCGAGGGCTGAATGCGGCTGGCCGTAGCCGGCGGCGGAACCGGCGGACACATCTACCCGGCGGTGGCCGCGATGGAAGCCCTGGCCTCCCTGGGGGAGGCAACTGAGGTACTGTGGCTGGGGGTATCAGGTGGGCCGGAGGAAGCAGTGGCCCGCCGTTACGGCTGGGAGTTTGGCCAGGTGAGGGCAGTCCAGGTGCGCGGCACGGGGGTGCGGATGCCCGCCAACGCCGTAGCCGGCTTCCTGAGCGCGGCGGATGCTCGCCGCGCCCTGCTGGGGTTTGGAGCCGAGGTCTTGCTGGCGACAGGGGGCTACGTGAGCGTGCCCGGGGCCCTGGGGGCGAAGCTTGCCCGAGTGCCGGTGGTGCTGTTCCTCCCCGATGCCAGCCCCGGGTGGGCCATAAGGCTCCTGCGTCCGCTTGCGGATGGCATGGCCGCTTCCTCAGTCGAAGCGGCAACCGCCCTCGGGAGAGGGGCAGTGGTGACTGGCTATCCCGTGCGCCGGGCTTTCTTCGACTGCCGCAGGGAAGAGGCCAGGCGAGCTCTGGGCCTGGGGGAGAGACCCGCGCTCTTGGTGCTAGGGGGCAGTTCCGGCGCCAGGCGACTGAACCAGGCCGTGCTCCGCTGGGCAGGGGAGCTGCTCAAGGTGGCGGACATCTTGCACGTCGCTGGGCGCCGGGACCACGAGGCCGTGGCAGAGGAAGCAGAGGCCGCCGGGCTGACTGCGGGCGAGGGCTATCATCTGTTCGCTTACTTGGATCGCCTACCTGAGGCCATGGTGGCGTCCGATCTAGTAGTCAGCCGGGCCGGCGCCGCCGTGCTGGGGGAGCTGACGGCGGCGGGGCGTCCGGCCGTATTGGTGCCGGGGTCTTTCGCCGGCGGGCACCAGCGGCACAACGCCGCCTATCTGCAGCGCAACGGATGCGCCGTGGTGGTGGAGGACGAGGAGGTACTGGAACGCCTCGGCCCCGAGGTACTCGGCTTGCTCCGAGACGAAGGCTCCCTACGCGCAATGTCCGCGCGAGCGAAGGCCCTGGCCGTGCCCGATGCGGCGGAGCGATTGGCCCAGCTCCTGCAGCAAATGTCCAGGGGAGGCCGGTTTGCCCACTGAAGTGGTCCTGGACCATGACACGCTGGGGATTGCCCTCGCCTTGCTCTTCGGGCTCATCGGCGCCGGTCAGGGAGGAGCACGCTCGGTCCTCTCGGTGGCGACTTCGCTGGCGGTGATCGTGGGCTTGGGCGAGCCAGGCGTAGCCTCGCTGGTACTCGCTGTAGGGGCCCGAGTCTCCTCGGTCCTGCGGCGAGCCCTGGGGGCCGACGGGGACCTGGCCTTCGCCAACCCCGGGCCGTACTTCTTTCTGGTGTACTCCGGCGTTCTGGGTGGGGTGATGTTGCTTACCCGGGCCGTGGTTCGCGAGGCGGGGGTATCTCGTTCCTCTCGGCTCCTTGGTGGTCTTCTGGGGGGGCTCAACGGGCTGCTCTTTGCCCTCATGTTGCGGGAGAACCTGCTGCCGGCGCTGGGGGGAGCACTGGCTGAGGGTGTTGTCGTACGCCTACGCTTGCAGCCGGAGGTGTCCGCCACTTCGCTGCCGGTGGGTGGGTTGTCGGTCGGCACGGTGGCCTATCTCTTCGGGCTGGTTCTGGCTGGTGCCGGTGTGCTACGGAAGATACGCGCGCTCAGGGGGCCGGGGCAGTGACGGACTTCTTGCCCCGCAGTGTGCACTTCGTGGGAGTGGGAGGGTCAGGGCTCTCGGCACTGGCGCGGGTGGCTCTAGGCTTGGGGCTTCGAGCTTCGGGCTCGGATCGCTGTCGAAGCAGCGTGGTGCCGCCACTGGAAGCCCTGGGCCTGACGTTCCAGTTGGGCCATGAGCCGCTCCTCGTGCGAGGCACGGAGCTGGTAGTCGCCACTTCGGCGGTGGGCGAGGACAATCCTGAGATAGCCTGGGCTCGGGCTCACGGCATTCCGGTGTGGAAGCGCCATCAGTTCCTGCCCTGGCTGGCGCAGGGCAAGAGGCTGCTGGCAATCGCTGGCACTCACGGCAAGACGACTACGACTGCCCTGGTTGCTCACCTTCTCACCGTCACGAGGCAGGACCCGACGTGTGTGGTGGGAGGAGTGCTGGAGGGTTGGGGCACCAATGCCCGAGTCGGTGGCGGAGACCTGTTCGTGCTGGAGGCAGACGAGTACGATCGGACTTTCCTCAGCCTCGATCCGTGGCTGGGAGTGGTGACCACGGTGGAAGAGGATCACCCGGACTGCTACCCCACTCGTGAGGCGGTGGAAGAGGCCTTTGGCGAGTTCATGCGGCGCTGCCGGCAGCGGCTGGTAAACGGCGACGACCCAGGAGTGGGCCGCGCCTTGGCCCGGGCAGGCACGGGGCTCAGCGTGACGTACGGTCGGGGAGAGCCGGCGGCTTGGCGGCTGCTGTCACTGACTCAGACAGAGGAAGGGACGGAGTTCCGCTTCCGGTGCCCCGACGGCAGCGAGCTGGACAGCCGGGTCAGGCTCTGGGGGCGGCATTCGGCGGAGAACAGCCTGGCCGCTCTGGCGGCGGCTAGCACGGCCGGGGTTCCGATCTTGGAAGCTGCCGAGGCCCTGGGCACTTTCGGGGGGGTGAAACGGCGGTTCACCGTCAGCGGGCCATTCGCCGGCATCTACCTGGTGGATGATTACGCCCATCACCCCACCGCGATTGGTGCGGTGATCGAAGCGGCCCGCCAGAGGTTCCCAGGCCGACGTCTGGTGGCGGTGGTGCAGCCGCACACATTCTCGAGGCTGGAGTCGCTCTTCGACGGGTTCGTGCAGTCGCTCAGGCTGGCCGACGTGTCCGCAGTCCTTCCCGTGTATGCCTCACGGGAGCGAGGCGACTCAGTGGCGGCCTCAAGGAAGCTGGCCGATGCGTCGGGGGCTCTGGCCCTGCCCTCGGTGACAGGGGCAGCGGGACTGCTGCTGGGCATGCTGCGACCGGGGGACGTGGTCCTGAATCTGGGGGCGGGCGACGGGGAGACAGTCACCCGGCACCTGGCGGAGGCTCTGGCGACCGACGGGGTGGTGCATGAGGCCTGAGGCGGTACGAGAAGGAGTGCCCCTGGCACGCTACACCACCATGCAGGTAGGAGGGCCTGCCCAGTACCTGGCCGAGGCCGCTAGCGGAGCAGTGGTCATGCGGCTGGTGGAATGGGCTGCGGAAGAGGGAGTGCCGTGGATGATTCTCGGCCAGGGCTCCAATGTCCTCTTCCCGGATGGGGGATACAACGGGCTTGTGGTCGTATATCGGAGCTCGGGGCTGGAGCGCCGCTGGCGCGAAAGGCCCACGTCGGGCGGGGCCGTCATGGTCGAGGCGGAGGCAAGCGCACCGCTGGCTTCTCTGGCTCGCTGGGCTTGCAGGCGAGGTCTCTCGGGGCTGGAGTGGGCGGCAGGACTCCCTGGCACTGTAGGTGGCGCCGTGGCGGGCAATGCCGGGGCCTTCGGCGGTGCCATGGAGGACGTAGTTTCATCTGCCGTGGTAGGATGGGCTGGCCAGCCGGCCCAACGGACCCTGCCGGCGGAGCTGGGGCTGGCCTATCGCCGGTGCCTGCTGCTGGAGGAGCGGGGGCCGGCGGCGGTTCTGTCGGTGGAGTTGCAGTTGCAGGCGGACGATCCGGGCCGGTGCCTTGCACGGCTGGACGAGACAGAGCGGGGACGTCGGCTGACCCAGCCTGCGGGTGCCAGCAGCGGGTGCGTGTTCCGCAACCCTCCGCAGAGGGCTGCTGGCTACTTGCTCGATCAGTGCGGGCTGAAGGGGGCATCAGTGGGCGGGGCGGTAATCTCGGAACGGCACGCCAACTTCATTCTCAATCGAGGAGGCGCCACGGCGACGGACGTGCTCGCGCTGATGCGGCTGGCTCGGCGGGCGGTGTGGGAGCAGTTCGGCATTCTGCTGGAGCCTGAGGTCAGGTTGATGGGCGACGCCACCCTGGAGGCTGCGTGAGCGATCCCAAGCGCATAGCGGTAGTGTACGGCGGCGTTTCGGGCGAGCATGAGGTGTCTATTCGTTCGGCCCAGTCGGTAATGGCCGCTCTGCGCCAGGCCGGGTATGAAGTGGTTCCCGTGTACATCGGCAAGGACGGCATCTGGCGGCTAGGGGGCGTTCCGATGGTGGGCCCCCGCGCGGGCTTGCTGGGTCTGCCCGAGGAATCGGGCACTGACCCCACGGACAAGAGCGATCGGGGCGCTTCGGTGACCAATGGGAAGGGAAGCCATTCTCCAGGCATGGGCAGGGTAGACGTGGTCTTTCCCGTCCTTCATGGCACTCTGGGTGAGGACGGAACCCTGCAGGGTCTGCTCGAAGTAGCGGAGGTGCCGTACGTCGGCTCCGGCGTGCTGGGATCAGCGCTGGGAATGGACAAGATCGTGATGAAGATGCTCTTCCGCCAGGCCGGCCTTCCGGTGGTGGACTCAGTCGCCACTGGCCGCAGGCAGATCGCGCGCGACGTTACAGCGGTGGCCGACGAAGTGGAGGCCAAGCTAGGCTATCCCTGCTTCGTTAAGCCGGCCAACCTGGGTTCGAGCGTGGGCATATCCAAGGCGCATGGCCGGAAGGAGCTACTGCAAGGACTGGCCGAGGCTGCCCGCTACGACCGACGAGTGATCGTAGAGCGCGGGATCGAAGCGCGAGAGCTGGAGGTCAGCGTCATCGGCAACGATGAGCCGGAAGCAAGCGTGGTGGGCGAGGTCATCCCCGGTCGGGAGTTCTACGACTACGTGGCTAAGTACGGCGACTCCGGGTCACAGACGATCATCCCTGCGCCGGTGTCGGAGGAACTGGCAGGGCGGGTGCGGTGCCTGGCGCTGGAGGCGTTCCGCGTGCTGGACCTGGCCGGGATGGCTCGAGTGGACTTTCTGCTGGACCGGCTCTCGGGACAGCTCTACGTGAACGAGGTCAACACCATCCCCGGATTCACCGACATCAGCATGTTCGCCAAGCTGTGGGAGGCTAGCGGATTGGATTTCCCCTGCCTGGTGTCTCGTTTGGTGGAGCTCGGATGGGAGAGGTTCGAGGACCGACAGCGGTCCCTTGAGGCGGTGCGCGACGGGGGACGGTTGCCTGACGGGGGATCAGCAGTTGCCGGGCTCACCCCTGGCGAGAGGAGGGATTGCCCGACATGATGGTGCCCCGTCGCCGGATTTCGCTGGCTTACGCTTTGCTGACCTGGGGTGGAGGCAGGCTGGCGAGCCTGCTGATGCTGGGGCTGTCCCTATGGGCGCTTTCGGTCATGCATGACTCGCCCCTCTGGCGGGTGGAGTGGGTGGAGGTCGCCGGGTGTAGCCTGGTTTCACCAGAACGGGTGGTGGCGGCGGGGGATCTGGCGGAAGCGTGGGCAGTGTCACTGGATCCCGAGGAAGTGGCCCGCCGAGTCGAGAGCGTGCCCGGGGTGGTGGAGGCCCATGTCACTTTGGGTTGGCCCAACCGAGTTCGCATATCGGTGGTGGAGGACCAGCCTCTCGCTACGCTCCGCGTGGGCGACCGGGAGTACTGGGTGAGCCGGCATGAGGGGCTCATCGCGCCCTACGGAACAGCCGAGGGGCTGCCGGTGCTGCAGTTGGTGGGAGCCGACTCCGGGGCACCCAGCTTGCCGGGACGGGTGCTGACCGGCTTGACTGCTATGAGGGCTGCCTTTCCCGAGCGCACCGAGTACCTATACCGTGCCGGACGAGGGTTCG
>JABLXR010000042.1 GCA_013178015.1 Anaerolineae bacterium | reverse complement strand
CCCGTTGTACCGTCGCCAGCCGGTGGGCGATGATGATGGCCGTCCGGCCTTGCAGCAACCGCTCGATGCCCCGCTCGACCATGGCCTCGGTAGCAGGGTCCAACCGGGAGGAAGGCTCATCCATGATGACGAGACCGGGGTCGCGCAGGAACACGCGCGCCAGGGCCAGTACCTGGGCCTCGCCGGCAGAGAGGCCCCGCCCGCCGGCGCCCAGCCTGGTATCCAGCCCCTGAGGCAGCGAGGCGAGCCACTGCGACAGGCACAGGTCCTTGATCACGCCCAGCAGCCGCTCCTCCGGCACCGTGCGATCGAACAGGGTGAGGTTGTCCCTCACCGTGGCCTGGAACAGTTGCACGTCCTGAGTGACGATGCCCACCCTTCGACGCAGGTCCTCCAGCCTGAGGCCCTTGACCTCCCGCCCCGATAGCCGCACCGCCCCGGCCGACGGGTCGTACAGGCGGAAGAGCAGGCGGCTCAGGGTAGTCTTGCCGCAGCCGGTCCTCCCCAGCAAGCCCAGCTTGCGCCCCGGCTCCAGGCGGAAGCTCAGCTCCGTCAGAACGGGCTCGTCGCCGTCCTCGTAGATGAAGGACACGCCGTCGAAGTCCAGCCCCAGCGCTCCGTCCGGCAGCGGTGCTCCACTGCCGTCGAGGATGGTCCGCTCGCTCTGCAGCAACTCGGTCACCCGGCCGATGCTGGCCACGGCTTTCTGCAGGTCCTGCAGCTGCTGGGTCAGCTGCTCGATGGGCCGGAAGAGCATGAGCATGTAATAGCTGACCAGGTACACGGTGCCGATAGTGAAGGCTCCGGAGAGGTAGAGGGCGGCTCCCAGCCCCAGCGCCAGCACCCGCCCGGCGCCGAACAGCCCCATGGACAGGACCCAGATCACCGATCGCCGCATCCAGGCGCGTACGGTCAGGCTGGTGAAGTCGCGCACCACCTGATGGAAGCGGCGCATGGCGTAGGCGCCGGCACCATTGGCCCGAATGTCATCCAGCCCTATAAGCCGCTCCTCGATGAAGCCGAATAGGTTGGCACTGGCCTCCCTCTCGTCGGCCGAGGCGCCCACGGCGAAGGATCGCACCTTGGCCAGCATCACCAGCGATGCCAGGGCGAAGAGAGCCAGGCCGGCACCGACCCGCCAGTCTTCCAGGAAGAGGACCACCAGGATGCCCAACAGCATCAGGGCGCTGCCCAGCAGTCGCACGACGAACTGGGAGAAGAAGTTCGCCAGTGAGAGCACATCGCCGTCTATGCGCTCGATCATGGTGCCCGGGGTATGTGCCTTGTGGAAGGGCATGTCCAGCGAGAGACAGTGCGCCACCAAGTCGGCCCGCAGCTCGTTGGTGGCCAGCCAGCCCACGTCGTTGCTCAGGTAGGCCACCATCAGAGAGAACCCCTGGTTGGCCAGGCCGACGCCCAAAAACGCCAGGGCGGCCAGGGCCAGCCTGCCGCTGTCCGCCTGGGCCTGGGCGGCGTCTATGAAGCCACGCACGATCTGGGGGCTGATCAACTGCAGGCCGGTGCTGCCCAGGAGCAGAGCGCCCAGGGCGCCGGCCTTGAGCCGGTGAGGCCCCAGGTATCGGCCCAGTAGTTCGAGGTAACGGGCGATGGACGTCTTCACCGAGTGCCACTCCAACCTGACTGAAACGAGAGGAGCCGATCGCGATGGACCCCGCGACCGGCTCGCAACACGCGAAAAGGCCACGGGGCTGGTCGTGCGCCCGTGGCCTGGGGTGGCCTGGTGTCAGATCGGATCAGCTACCGATCTGTACCCCTGACGGAGGGTGCACTCGTCCCCCGAACACGTGCGAGACCCACCTGCACGCCGCACGGGGCGAAGCGGTTGTTCACCCGGCGCACCTCCTTTCGCAAAGTGGCACAATCTAGCACGGTAGCAGCCGGCGTGGCAAATGGCGGTGGCTCCGTTGCACGCTCAGCCTCACGCAAGGACGCAGAGGGGCAAAGCCGGTCCAGGACGGAGCAGACGGTACCGCGGAGCCAACCCCACACAACCTAGGGAGTCGACGCGCCACACGCCCGTCACCCCCATGAGGAGTCCGCGCGCCCACACGCGAGGTGCACGTCCCAACTCGGCCCGACCAACCTGCACCCACGGTCGTCGACTGCCCGGAAACTCATCGAGAGGGATTCGCGTGAGCTGTCTGACCATCTCTCTCGTCCCCACTCCAGGCATCATGGCACGACAGAAGCACGGCCGCCGCTGATGCCAGCCCGCGAGGAGGCCAGCCCCGCTCTGGGCGATGCTCCACTTGAGGAGTTCGCGCGCCCACGCGCGAGGCGCACGTCCCAACTTGGCCCGACCAACCTGCGCCCACGGTCGTCGACTGCCCGGGGGGAGCGGGGCTATTCCTGCCCAGCCCAGCCGGTCGACGCTTGGCGCTTTACAGAAACCGCCAGATCAGTACTATCCTGGAGCGAAGCGACCCGAGGCTGGGTCATTCTAGGTTAGCCGCAATGCTAGAGGTGCAGAAATGGGAGAACCGAAGGGACTGTACGACAAGTACCGCGTGCGCAAGACCGACACCGGGGAGGAACTCGAGGGAGACTACTTCGTCCTGCGGCCCGGGCGCGACCCGGCGGCGCGCAAGGCGCTGGCCGCCTACGCCGAAGCCGTGCGGCCCACTAACGAGGTACTCGCCCGCGACCTAGACGAATGGCTGAGCCGCCTCAAGTGAGCGCCGGCCCGGCGCCCACCTCAACTGCAGACGGAGCATGACGGGGGCCATGCCCGGCCCTAGCAGAGTCGCCGCCGTCCCCACCGGAGAGACGCAGCTCAGAGTCAGCGCGGAGCGAGCCCAGTGAAGCGAGACCAACTCATCAGCTTAGCCCACATCGCCGCCTTCATAGCCGTCGTCCTCATTAGCCTGGCGGCCAAGACCCAGTCGCTGCTGTCGGCGTCCACGAGCACGACGCTGGGCATTGTCCTCTTTGCCACCGGCTTCGCCATCTTCGCCTGGGCGCTGGCCTACCTGCGCCTGGAAGCCCTGGGCATGATCGAGCTCCGCTCGGAGACATTCCTGGAGGTGGGGCCGTACCGCTACGTCCGGCACCCGCTCTACCTGGGCGTGATCATCGGCTTGGTCGGCCTGGCTCTGGCGCTACACAGCCTCTGGGGGGTGGTGGCTACCCTGGTGTTGTTCCTCCCCCTGTCCATCTACCGCGCCCGGCTAGAGGAAGCTGCCATCGCCAGGCAGTTCGGCGAGCGGTGGCAGGGCTACGTGCGGGACACGTACTTCCTGATACCGTTCATCTACTGAGCGGACGACGGACGGCGTTCCTGGGGCCAGGAAGCACGGGCTGAAGCCGCGTGCTAGAGAGGCGAAGCCGGCCCCTTCGCTTCGCTCAGGGCAGGCTCTACGGCCGGCTGGGGATGATCCAGTGCAGTCCGGGCCTGGCCCCGGCTTTACGAGCCAAGCCCGGTTCCCGCTCCCCCTCGTCCCGCTGCGCCCCCGGCGGGAGCGGCTACCGCGGCCGCTCCCAGGACAGGCATCTACGACAGCTTCACCTGCGTCTGACCCTGATCGGCCGCCTGCTGAATGGTGAGGGCGACGCGGCTGGCGGCGAGCACTTCCGCCGAGCTGAGGTCAACGCCAGCAGTATCGCCCCGGACTTCCCTTAGGAACGATTCCAGGTAGCCCCCACGGTTGCCCACTCCGGTGGCGATCACCTCCGGTTCCTCGGCGTCACTGCGGTACACGATCACCTGGTTGGCGGTGGGGATGGCCTCGAGCAGCCCCTTCGACCCCGATAACATCATGCGCCAGTACTGAGGCATCCGGTATCCCATCTTGTCGGGCGAGAGATAGGAGACGTCACACAGCACCCCACAGCCGTTGCTGAGCGTAGCCATGAACTGCCCCGCGTCCTGGAAGCTGGGTTCCTGAGGCAGGCGGGCGTTCCAGGCTCGAGCCGCCTCCAGCCGGACGAAGGTCTCCCCCGTGATCCAGGGGATGGCGTCAACGGCGTGGATGCCGATGTCATTGATGGTGCCACCGTGCTTGCCGGGCTCGAAGTACCAGCCCGGCCGAGTGCCATAGAGCAGAGGGTGCTGACCGGTGACCACGATCACGTGCACCTCGCCGATCTCGCCGGCCCGCACCAACCTCCGCGTCTCCAGCATGGTGCCGCCGTTGCGCATGTCCAACTGGCAGCCCACCGCCAGCCTCCCGGCCTTCGCCAGCCGCTCGATCTCGTTCAGTTCCCCCAGAGAGGTGCAGATGGGCTTGTCGGCGATGGCGTGCTTGCCGCGGCGCAAGGCCTCGATGATGATGCCGCCCCGCTTGCCGTAGTAGTCTCCCACCGCAATCACGTCGCAGGCGACGGAGTCGAGCAGCTCCCGGTACGAAGAGTGGGTGATCTGCACCCGGCCGGATTGGGCCAGCCCGGAGCGGGTAGCCTCGTCCTCTTCGCAGGCGGCCACCACCTCGACGTCCTCCCGACTCCGGGCTAGGTCATAGAGACTGAAGATGTGCCCGTGGCGAAACCCGACGAATGCGAACCGCACTTTGTCCATTGTCCTACCATCCTTCCCCGTCCGGCGAGACGGGATTGATCGCTTTGGTCGGCAGCCATGATAGACGAGATGCACCCGACTGCCCAGAGCCGGGCGGCCGGGCGCCGCCCCAACCGCGTTGTCCCGTGGTAGGGGCAGGCCACTGTGCCTGCCCTGGCCCCGCGCCTACCCCGACGCGGTGGCCGTCTGCCGCCATTCGCGTATAATGGCGGCGGGCCGGCGCCCGGCCGGCACGTTAGCCTCTTTTGTTTCAGGCTCAGGAGGTCGCTAATGAGGTTTCTCACTCGCCTGGTCATCACTGCCGTAGCCCTCTGGGTGGCAGTCCAAATCGTGCCCGGCATCAGCTACGAGAATGGGGTTCTAGGTATGCTGGGAATGGCGTTCATCTTTGGCCTGGTGAATGCCCTCATCCGTCCCATCGTCGCCGCCCTCACCTGCCCTCTGGTAGCCCTCACCCTGGGCCTGTTCACGCTGGTGATCAACGCCCTCATGCTCTGGCTGGCCAGCGCCATCGGCGGCAGCCTGGGCATTGACTTCGCCGTGCAGGGCTTCTGGGCCGCCCTGCTGGGCAGCATCGTCGTCAGCATCGTCAGCGTCCTCCTGTCCATCTTCGTGAAGGACGAGAGCTAGAGGACGTGGGCAGTGCTTAGTGGGTCAGGGCTGGTCAACACTTGACGGCTACTACCCACTATGCATTGCCCGTCATCCACTACTAAGGAGACACCTGCATCATGCCGCACCGACCGAACGTACTGCTGATCTGCACCGACCATTGGGCAGGTTCGCACCTGGGCATCGAGGGCCATCTCTCGCTCCTCACACCCACCCTCGATCAGCTGGCCCGCAATGGCGTCCTCTTCTCCCAGGCTTACTCCGAGTGCCCGGTGTGCATCCCTGCCCGCCGCACCCTCATGACCGGCACCACCCCTCGCACCCACGGCGACCGGGTCTACACCGACCGGATGCTCATGCCCGACGTCCCCACGCTGGCCCAGACCTTCCGCGACGCCGGGTACCAGGCCTACGCCTCGGGCAAAATGCATGTCTACCCTCAGCGGAACCGCATCGGCTTCGACGACGTGATGCTGGGCGAGGAGGGCCGGGTTCAGTTCGGCGTGGTGGACGACTACGAGCTCTTCCTGGGAGACCAGGGATACGCCGGCCAGCAGTTCGCCCACGGCATGTGCAACAACGAGTACCTGTGGCGCCCCTGGCATCTGCCCGAGTACTGCCACGTCACTAACTGGACCACCCGGGAGATGGTGCGCTTCATCAAGCGACGCGATCCCACCCGTCCTAGCCTGTGGTACCTATCCTACTGCCACCCCCATCCGCCCTTGGCTCCCCTCCAGGCCTACCTGGAGATCTACCGCGATGTGGAGATAGACATGCCTTTCGCGGGCGAGTGGGCCCAGAACGAGGCCACTCTGCCGCCAGCGCTGCGGGAGTTCCGCGAGCAGTGGAGCCGTCTGAGCGAGGCCGAGATTCGAGGAGCCAGGCGAGCCTTCTACGCCCTCTGCACCCACATTGACCACCAGATCCGGGTGGTCATCGGGGCCATCAGGGAGGAAGGACTGCTGGACAACACCATCATTATGTTCACTTCGGACCACGGGGACCTGCTGGGTACCCACGGGCTCTGGCAGAAGCGCTGGTTCTACGAGGACTCCGCCCGCGTGCCCATGATCCTGTTGGGCACGGCCGGGGACGAGCGCGTGGGTCATCACCGGGTGGACAATCGGCTGGTGGGTCTGCAGGACGTCATGCCCACGCTTCTGGACCTTGCCGGGCTGCCCATCCCCGACACCGTCGAGGGCATCTCTATGGTGGGTGAGCAGAGACGGGACTACCTCTTTGGGGAGATCTCCAATGGAGCCCGCGCCACCCGCATGGTCCGCGATCGGCGCTACAAGCTGATATACTACCCCCTGGGCAACGTTACCCAGCTGTTCGACATGGAGAACGACCCCAAGGAGCTGCACGACCTCAGCCAATCGCCCGAGCACCAGGACATCAAGGAGCGGCTGACGGCCGCGCTCATCCAAGAACTCCACGACGGCGACGAGGCCTGGGTGCAGGAAGGCAAGCTAGTAGGGGTCCCGGCCCGCCCCTTCGCGCCCGGCCCCAACCGCGGCCTCTCCGGCCAGCGCGGTCTGCACTGGCCCATAGCCCCCTCGGTGGGTGAGTTCGAGGACGTGGGAAGGTAGTAGGCAAGTGGAACGCCGATGACGTTGATGAGACGCTGATCTGCGCTGAGCTTTCATCACTGTCTCCTTACCTATCAGCGCAATTCAGCGTGGTGTCAGCGTCATCAGCGTTCTACTGTCGCATCCGCTCCGCCGTCAGGTCGTCGCTGGTGAAAGTGGGGCACCAGAACTTCTCGATGTAACCGATCACCAGCGCCGTCCCTTCCTCGTGGCTCACGTAGGGCGGCCGCATGGGGTTGTACATGGTGTCGGTCAGGTCTCGGGCCAGGGCCACATTGAGGCCCCAGCGCACCGCCTGCTTGATGGCGAAGGGGCGGTTCAGCACACACATATTGGTGTGCACGCCGGCGTAGATCACGTTCCTGATCCCCCGGGCGGCCACGATGTTGTAGAGCTCCTGCCCGTCGGCGCTGATGGCGTCCCCCTCGGCGATTTCGATGGCAGGGTGCTGACGCGTCCAGGGGCGGCTCCAGGTCGGCTCGCCCGTGTCTGACCCGTGGTCGGAGTCGTCTATGGGCAGGGGCGGGTCGTCGTGCTCTGCCGGCGCAGGCAGCTCTGCCAGGGGCAGCGACAGCACCCATTCCCGCGCCGGGTGACCCCGGTAGAAGTCCATAGTGTCCGACGGGGCGTGCACGATGAGGACACCTTTCTTCCGGGCCGCCTTGAGCACGGCGTCCATCCGCGGCGCCAGGACGTTCACCCGCTCGGTGGCGCCCCAGGACCAGTGCGTGTCCCACATGTCCACCACGACGAAGGCCGTCTGACCGGCGGGCCAGATAGCCTCGAACTCATGCACGCACCATCCGGTACGTCCGGTCGTCTTGGGAGTCTGCTGTCGGAAGGTGAGTCTCAGATCGGCTGCCATGGCACATCCCCCGGGGGCAATAGTCTCATGGGCCGAGTGTAGGGCGCCACGCGGCGCCGGTCCAGCCAGCCGCCCCGCTGGAGACTGTAAAGCATCTGCCGTTCCTGCCGATACTACCCCAGCGGCTCGGCGACAGTCGGCCCTCCGGCCGGCGGGGGGTCGCTCGGTGGCCGTGGCGTCGCCCGCAGCCGGGCTGGGGCAGAGCCCACCGGCGACGTGATCTCCGACCGCACACACCTGGAGGTGCAGTGGGCGCTGCCACAGGCCCCCAACCCTGCTACACAAGGACTGGGTCGCTTCCCCAGCCGAGGCAACCTCGATGGCCCCAGCCAAGCGACTGCCGGAGGTGGGCATGAAGGTGGCCGCCATCGAGATCCCCCGGGCCTTGCGACAGATCCCGCCCCTCTCGCAGGCGCTGATCCGGGCCCTGCAGCTTACTCGCGACCCTCAGTCTCACCGCTCGGAGCTAGCTCAGGTGCTATCGCTGGATCAAGCCCTGAGCGGCCACTTCCTGAGGATGGTAAACTCGGCCTACTACGGTCTCCCCCGGCGTATCGGCTCCCTCGACGAGGCCATCGCCTACCTGGGCTTCGAGACAGTGCGCAAGGCGGTGGTGGGCCTAGCGGCGCACGCCTGGCTGTCGTGTGCCCTGCCCGCCTACTCCTTGGAGCCGCGCGGCCTCTGGCGGCACTCAGTGGCCGTGGCGGAAGGCGCGGAGCGGATCGCCAGCGCCCGCGGGTTGGCTCCAGCATCGGAAGCCCACGTGGCTGGCCTCTTCCACGACGTGGGCAAACTGGTGCTGGACCTGCTGCTCGATGGAAAACCCGAGTGGCGGGCGGCCGTCGAGGAAGAGCCGGGCGTGGACTGGACGGAAGTAGAGTACCGGCTACTAGGCCATCATCACGCCCAAGTGAGCGCCGCCGTGCTCAGCGGCTGGAACTTGCCCGAACACATCGTCGAGGCCGTAGCCTGGCACCACGCACCAGCGCGAGCCGGAGCAGCCAGACGTCTGGCCTTCGCCATCCACATCGCCAACACAGCGGCGCTCATGGCCGGCATCGGTGCAGACATGGACGGCCTGCCCTGCTCCCCGGATGCGACGGCTCTCCAAGAGCTCTCTTGGAGTGAGCGGGAGACAGTCGAGTTGGCGGAAGCCATGCCGGGAGCGGTGGCCGAGGCAGAGCGCCTGCTGGGCCTCCGTCCGGGGATGGAACGCTAGTCTCGCCAATCTATCTCTCGTCTAGGCCACACCCGATCAGCGCTGATCTGCGTCGTATCGGCGCCATCAGCATTCTACTCCCCCACCTGCTCCGCCGCCGCTCGGGCCACGCGCTTGGCGAGGGCCAGCACGGTGAGGATGGGCGGGCCGCCCAAAGAGCGCGGAAGCAGGGTGGCATCGGCCACGTACAGGTTGGGGGGGAGCCGGTCGTGGTGAAGGGTCCCGGCCTCTCGTTCGGTGAGAGGCAGCATGCCACCGGGATGGCCGGCATTCAGCGTCCCCAGGAAGGTGTCCCCGGGCCGGATGCCGATACGGGCCAGCAGGCGGCGGCAGAGCGAGGCGGCCTCATCCAGGCGGCGCCGGTCGGCAGAGGTGAGCAGCTTGTCCACCCGGGTGCCGGCTACACGGCCCACCGCATCGTCGGCGAGCTTGATCATGAGGGAGACGATGTCCTGGGCCGGATGGCGCCAGGACCGGGTGAAGAAGAAGCTCAGGTAGTCGAAGTAGGGAGAGATGATGTAACCGTCACCCTCGACGTAGAAGGGCATCGGCATCTCCCGGCTCTGTCGAGCACCGGGCAGTCGGGCAGCCACACAGAGCACCGGGTCCACGAAGAGGGTGGGCTCACAGGCCAGGCGAGACCTCTCCAGTATGACGGGAGTAGCCAGGCCTCCCGCTGCCAGTACCACCAGGTTGGCGGGGAAGAACCGCCGCAGGCCGCAGTGCCGCGCCACCACCCCGGTGGCCGTGTCTCCCTCGATCACCACCCGCTCCACTCGGTGCCGGGTGAGCAGAGTCGCCCCCCTCTGCAGTGCATCGGCCAGGTGGGCCCGGGCGTCCCACTTCACGCCGTACCTGCAGCCCAGAACGCAGCGGCCGCAGTTAGCGCAACGATCGTAGCGGCCCATCTTGGGCATGGCCCGGGGCCGCAGGTCCAGCTCGGCGCAGGCGCGGAACAGCTCGCGCGTGGGCTCGCGCCAGAGCCGCTCGTGTGCCGCGGTAATAGGCACCTCGTGCGCCACTTCCGCGTACTCCCGGTCCAGGTCCACTCCGATAGCCCGCACGCCGGCATCCAATCGGAGGGCGTTGCCGGTAGATACGGTGGTGGTGCCCCCGGTGCCCACCCCATTCACGAGCACCAGGCCCTCGCGCGTCTTGCGGATCTGCATGGCGGGGTAGAGCGGCCGTATGAGGCGCTCGTCAACCAGCAGACCCGTTCGCTTGATGCGTTCGGCCGCGGCCAGCGATACAGGGAAGGGCCGGAACTCGCCTCCGGCCTCCAGCACGGTCACCTGGAAGCGGCCCTGAAGCTCTCGGGCCACGGCGGCACCACCGGCGCCGCTCCCCACCACGACGGCCGTCTTCACTGCGGCAGTGGCTCCAGCCTCGCCAGGCAACAGGCCGCGCCCTCGGTGATCCGCTGGGAGAACTCCAGCCTGCCCCCGCCCGACAAACCCGCCAGTAGCCCGGCGTCCAGCGCCGAGATGAGCCGGCATACCTCCGGGGAGTAGTGCCGGGCGAAACAGCAGCGGCTCACGACGATGCTCCCGTCGGGGAAGCCCTTCAGGTCTATCCCCAGAGCACGGTAGGCCAGGCGGGCAGCCGCCATCACCTGGGTGGGGGTGCGGACGTGCAGCCAGTGCCTCAAATCGCATCCCATTCCCCGCGCCCCGCGGTACAGCCGTTCCCGGATCGGCGCCAGGTCCTGGCCGGACCGGAGCGCCTCCGCTGCCTGGCGCGCAGTTAAGGCGGCGTAGTCCTCCAGCAGCTCTGGACAGCTACGGCGCTGAGTCGGCAGGGGAACCTCGAATGCCTCTGCCGTCACCTGGAGGAGCCGGACCAGTTGGCGCCGCCTGACCCATTGGGGGGTGTAGGCGCTGAGAAGGGCAAGTAGCGGGCTAGCCACCGAGCACCTCCCGCGCCACTCGCCCCAGGTGAAGGACGGAATCCGGCGGCTCTCCCTGGCCGTAGAGGGCCGACACCACCCCCGCGTGCCGCCTGATCACCTCGGTCCGCCGCAGCTTGAGGTTCGGCGTGAGCTCACCTCCCGCCACGCTAAGGTCGTGGTGGAGCACCGCCCAGGCCTTGATCTGCTCTGGGTGAGACAGGTCCCGGTTCGCCCGGGCAACAGCTGCATCCAGCAGTGCCTTATCCTCGGGGGTGAGAACCACCCCCTCCACCCACAGCAGGGCAGCGCAGTACGGCCGACCGTCTCCCACCAGGAGGGCCTCCGTCACTCCAGGCACCTGCTGCAGCCGCGCCTCCACCCGTGACGGGTGCACGTTCTTGCCGTAGGAGGTGATCATGAGTTCCTTCTTGCGGCCCTCCAGGATGAGGAAACCATCGTCGGACAGCCGCCCCAGATCGCCGGTGAACAACCAGCCGTCTCGCACCGGAGGCTCGGATTGGGCCTCGAAGTAGCCCGGTGTCACCTGGGGTCCGCGCACCATCACCTCGCCATCGTTGGCGATGCGCACCTGGGTGTGGGGCAGGGGGCGGCCCACGGTGCCCAGGCGGTTGGCCCCTACTCGATTCAGGGTGACGAGGGGCGCCTCGGTCAGCCCGTAGGCGTTGTGCAGCTCGATCCCCAGTTCGCCATAGGCGTGCAGCAGCCCCTCGCCTGAGGGGGCGGAGCCCACGATGAGCTGGGCGCAGCGGTCGAGCCCTGCCCGCCGCAGGAACGCGGCCCGCACCAGGGGCCGCAGCAGGCGCCGCCTTGCCCCGGAGGCTCGCAGGTACACCCGGCCCGGCCCACTGGTCTCAAACCGCTCCCACAGCTTCTCGTATACCCGCGGCACGGAGAAGAACATGGTCGGCCGCACGGCGGGCAGCGCCCGGGCGACCTCCCGCAGGTCCTCCAGGAAGTAAAGGTCCAGCGGGGCGGGGACGTAGTAGGGGGAGTAGGTGGCCAGGATGCCCTCGACCACGTGGTTCATGGGCAGGAAGGAGAGGTAGACTACCCTTCGATGGCGCACCCGCCAGGGGGGCAGGGAGGCAAGCGACTCGGCCATGTAGCGCAGGTGCTCGTGCCGGAAGACCACTCCCCGCGGCCGACCAGTGGTGCCGGAGGTGTAGCGCAGGGTGGCCGCGTCCCCGAAGCCTACCGGAGCCGTCCGCTCGACCTCCACGCCGCGCCCTCGGGCCAGGAAGTCCTCCCACGCCATCGCTCGAGCCGCACCCCCGCCGGCGCCTTCGCGCCCGAAGGAGACCACCGGCACCGGGCTCTCCAACTCGTCCAGGCGGGCGAGCACGGCAGGGGCTCCCACGAACAGGACCCGCGCCCCACTGGCCGCCAGGATGGAGCGGATGTCGGCGGGAGGACTGGTGTAGTAGAGAGGCACGCTCACCGCACCCACCAGACCGATGGCCGCGTCGAGGATGAGAGAGCGGGTGCTGTTGAGCCCCACCACAGCCACCCGGTCACCCGGCTCCACCCCCAGCACCCGCATTGCCCCCGCGGTCGTCAGGATGTCCTCCCGGATCTCGGCGGCGCTGCGGGAGACCAGCCGCCCCTGGACGATGTCGTGGTAGCGAACTGGCCGGGACCGGCTGCCCAGGCGGAAGAGGAGCTGTTCCTGTACCGTCCGATCGGAGCGATGCAGAAACCCCTGATAGGCGGCGAACTCCAGCAGCCGGGGCAGGAACTGGCGCCAGTCGAGCCGGTATGGACCCAGGAGGCGGTCGGTGTTGGTGCGGACGAAGCGACGCCGCTCGCCGAAGTACGGCGCCAACGCCGACAGGTTGGTCAGGGTGCGCCCAGGAAGCCTTCCGGCGGCCGGCGCCAGAGATAGCAGGAAGGGAGCGAACCAGGGCCGTGGCAGGGACAGCCCCAAGGTCTCCCTCGCCCACCCCCGCACGAACGCCACCAACTCCCGAGCGGTGGGGAGCGATTCCGTGGGGGCGGTGAGGTGGAAGGTCAGCCCTTCGGCCCGGGGGTCCAACGTCAGCCGGCCCACGGCCTCGGCCACGTAGTCCACCGGCACCAGGTTGAGCCGAAGGTCGGGTCGGCACGGCAGGACGGGCAGCCGGCCGTTGAGATAGAGCCGCAGCGGGTAGTATAGGGTATTGAACGTCTTGATCTCGCCCGTGTGCGAGTCCCCCACCACGAATCCGGGGCGAAAGACCGAGGTCGGCAGGCCCGCGCCCCGAACCAGCCTCTCGGCTTCGTACTTGGTCCTCTCGTAGGCGCCGTGGAAGCCGGCGCCCTCGCCCAGGTCGGCCTCGGCGACGTCGCCCTCCCTCCGACCGGCGACGTAAGCGGTGGACAGGTGGGCAAACCGAGTCAGGCCGTGGTCGGCATGCGCCGCTTGGGCCAGCTCCAGAAGCCGGGCCGTGCCCTCGACGTTCACCCGCCTGAGTTCGGCCTCGGAAGCGTCGAACCGGAGGCCCGCAGCGGCGTGCACCACGCAGGTCAGGCGGCGGACGAGGTACCGGTAGGTCTCCCCGTCGAGACCAAGCCGGTCGAGGGTCAGGTCACCGCGAAGGACCTCCACCCGGTCGCCGATAGCGCCGGCCAGTTCCGGCCAGTCCCACCAGGAACGAGCCAGGTGGCGCTCGGCTCCCTCCCGGTCGTCAGCCCGTACCAGAGCAATCAGCCGGCAGTCGGTGTTGCCCACGAGCCAGCGGGCCACCTGCGTTCCCAGGAAGCCGGTCGCCCCCGTCAGCAGTAGGGTGTCGGTCACGCGGGCGCCCAGCCGTGCTCGGTCAGGAACCGGCGCAGCAGCGGCCGGTTCTGAGCGGCTCGGGCGGCCAGGTCCTCGTGACCGCGGCGAAGCCTCTCCCGCATCGGCTCGGGGTCGGCCAGGAGTTGGCGCAGCCTCTCTTGCAGCCGGGACCACAGGTCGGGGCAGTCCGGATCCAGGAAGTAGTCGTCCTCCAGGCCCAGTTCCCCATACAGGCTCTTGAGTCGCAGGTCGTGGCCGACCGCCACCTGCGGGACGTGGGCCCGGAGAGATAGGATGGCGGCGTGGTAGCGTGAGGTCGCCAAGACCCCCAGCGTCTGCAGCAGTGCTGTCATCTGGGAGGCGTCGCACTGACTGGAGGAGAAGACCCGCACCGCCTCTGGATGTTTCATGAGCCCATGGATGCGACGGGCTAGCGGCTCATCCAGTTGCTCCATGCAGATGAGTGCCACCGGGCGGCCCTGCTCCCCGATCAGGCCGTCGGCCAGGTCGGCATAGCCCTGGGCCAGGCGGGCAGTGACCTGCTCGCGCTCAGGGGAGCGGCTGAAGTAGTAGGGCCACCTATAGCAGTCCTCGCGGCGCCCCCAGGGACGGATCACCACCGGCCAGAGGTGAAAGTCTACCACCGCCAGGCCAATGGCTCCCTTCTTGGCCGCCGACCAATCCCGCTCTACCCAACCCTCGTCCTCGGGGTTGGCCTCGAAGGTGAGGGCGTTGTCGGCAGTCACCTCGATTGGGGCTGTGACCCCACAGGATCGAAGCCGCTCGGCCGCCGCTCGAGCCCGGGTGACGATGAGGCCGGTCCGGCTGGCCACCCGACGCACCAGCCACCGGTTCAGGGGCGAGAGATCTCCGGCGTCCACGGCGTAGGCCAGGCAGGGCTTGCCCAGGCTGCGGGCGCAGTGAGTGGCCCAGAGGAAGTACCACAGCAGGGCGGAGGTCCAGGTGTCCATATAGGCGCTGCCCTCCACCAGCATCACCAAGTCGTGATCGCGAACCAGGCGCTCCACCTTGCGGAAGAAGATGGTGGGCATGGGCTCGATACGGAGGTCGGGACCCTCCTTGAGGTAGCGGCGCAGGTTGGCCTCGCTCAGAGTGGGCACCGTGACTTGGGCATCCGGCAGCAGTGACCGCAAATCCCGGAGGTCGGCCTGCAACAGCGCCTCCGCGCCGGTGTTGTTGGCCCCGTTATAACCTACCAGAAGCACTCTCGGCCCATCGCGCCGCGCCGACCGGTCCATCGCTCGCTCCCCTTGGCGTAGCTCAGAGCAACACTATACCACCCCGGTAGTTTGTTGGGCACAAGAGAGGGGTCTGCTACAGAGGGCCTCAGGGCCCCTAGGGCGAGATCCCTATCGGAGAATGGCGACCAGTTGCAGCGCGTCCTCCGGGGTGCGCATGTGCAGGGCGTACACGGCGTTAGCGCCCGTCCCGTCGTCGGGGGCCTCGAAAGAGACGGCATGCCCTTCGGCCAGGGCGTCTATCCTTCGCACGTAGGGAAGTAAGACCAGCCACAGCCCCTTGCGAGCCCATCCCCGCCCGATGCGCACGTCGCGCACGGCGCTGACCGGGAAGGACTGCGTCTCTCCCCGCTTGCCCTCGCTAAAGGCATTGAGGTTCATCGCCTCCCACATGCAGCCGGCGCCGAAGCCGCCCACGGCAAGGTGTAGTAGCAGCGTACTCAGTCCAGCCGCAATAGCGCCACCGCTCCGCCGCAGGAGCCCCAGCAGGAGCAGGGGCAGTGTCGCCGCCAGCAGCAATGCCTGAATGCCTAGCCACAGCCGGTACGCCGGGACGGGAACTCTCGGGCCAGTCACCGACACCTGTCCATCCAGGACTTCCACCCACACCCGACTGCCAAACCGGGAGCTGATACGGTACGAGTAGGCTTCGAACTTCATACGGATCACCTCACGCTCGGCAGGTTAGCAGCTCAGGATCGGAGGGACACATGCCGACCAGCACTGTCGCTCCGAGCCTTCCCTGCGCTCGGACTGGCCTAGCCAGCCCGAGCGCACCGCACGTACACTCTCTTTCGAGGACTGCCCGCCCCCACCCGCGCCGCCCCTCCCAAGTGCCTACCGCGCCTGGGGCACCTTCCTTCGAGGAGTGCGCGCGCCCACGCGCGCCGCCCCCCAAGTGCCTACCGTGCCTAGGAGCGCGCATTCCTCAGGAGGAGGCTGGAACCTGCCAGGATGCTGGCGCCCTGCTCTCCTAGCCGGCCGAAGAGCCTGCCGCGAAAGCCGGTGAGGAAACACCTGCGCACGTCTGCCGCCTGAACACACTCGTGCCCCCGCTCCTGAGCTCTTACCTCGGTGGATTCCGGTCGTGCCGCTCCCCAGCATCTGCCACCTGTCCTCGTCACATCCGGGCTGCCGGGGCCAACTCAGAAGATCACGTTCCAGTAGGCATGCCACCAGATCAGGGCCACCCCTGCCGCGGCGATGAGCGCATAGTGCAGCCGCCCAATCAGGGTCCACCAACGCCTCCACCAGGCCACGATGGCGAAGACCACCACGCCAGCCGCCAGCACCGTCGCCAGGTAGGGCACTTGCATCAGCACGTCCAGCACCGGGGGCGCGCCGAACGTCACTGATTCGAGGTCGCTCAAGATGCCCGCCGTGACGATCAAGGTCAGCGAACTGAGGAGGGCGTAGGTCCAGGCGAGGATCCGAGCTAGCCGGGGAAGCCCCGTCGAACCGGGGGGCTGGCCCAGATACAGCCGCCGGTGCCGGTTGCCCAGGAAGCCCAGCGGCCAGATCACCACCGCAGAGAGCAGCACCAGCATGCTGGTGCCGAGCAGCAGGTACTGGACCATGGGCGTACCGTACCACGGCAGACGCAGAAAAGCCCAGGGGCCCACGTAGAGCCGGGTGACGCGACTGCCCTCCTCTTCGAAGATCACGGGGCCGGTACGGTCCTCCGGGTCGGTGGGTCGAAAGACGAGTGGCTCCACCTGCGCCCAGTGGACATGATCGAGGTCGAAGGGCCCGGTGAGTCGGATAGTGCCCCTGTCGGTGGCCACGACGCCAACGGTCTGGAATAGCCCCAGCAGCTTTTCGAAAGTGGTGTAGTTGGCCCGCGCCGGAACGTAGGTGCCCACCAGGCGCTCGGCCCCCTCCAAAGGGTAGGAGGGCACCAGAGGCTGGGGCGCGACCGGTTCCAGGAAGTAACGCCGGAGGAAGGCCTCGAGGACCTCCGTGCGAAGTCGGCCACCGGTCTCGGAGTTGGTGGAGATGTAGATGCCCACATGGTGCTCCGGCAGCAGCCCAAGGAACGAGTGGAAGTAGGTCGTGTCGCCCCCATGGCCCACCACGCGGAGGTCCCTCTCCTGCTCAACAGCGAAGCCCCAGCCCCATCCCGTGAGCCGCGGGTCGTGGGAGAACTGCAGCTCCTGCATCTCCCGGACGGTCTCTTCCTCCAGTATGCGTGTCTGGCCCAACTGGCCGCCCTGCAGGTAGGCGATCATGAAGCGGGCCATGTCGGTGGCGGTGGCGCTCAGCCCCCCGGCCGGCGACGCCTGCACCACCTCGAACCAGCGCTCCGCGTAGGAGCCATTCAAGTAGCGGTAACCGGCCGACATATCGGCGGCCAGTGGCTCCGGAGGCGGCTGCACGAACGTGCTTCGCTCCATCCCCAGGGGCTCGAAGATGTTCTCCTGAACGTACTGCTCGAAGGGCACCCCGGCCACCCGGCTCACGATGTGCCCTGCCAAGGCGGTGCCGTAGTTGGAGTAAGCCGAGATCTCGCCCGGGGGGTAGACGCGGGCAGGCAGGTGGGCCTGCAGGTACTGCTCCAGCGAGAGCATCGGGTCTCCAGCGCGGATGAAGAGGCCATCGCCAACATCCTCGAACCCGGGCGTGTGGGTGAGCAGGTGCCTCAGGCGGATCGGCTCCGGGAAGGTGGCCGGGATCTCAAGCTCCTGCAGGTAGGTGTTGACATCGGCGTCCAGGTCCAGCCGTCCTTGTTCCACCAACTGCATCACCGCCGTCCACGTGAACAGCTTCGAGACCGAACCGGGGCGAAAGAGGGTGGTATCAGGCGATACGGGCACGCCCTGCTGGAGATCGGCGTAGCCGTAACCCTTGGCGAAGAAGAGCTCACCGTCCTTGACCACAGCTATCACTGCCCCGGCCACATGGCTGGCCGCCATGTGGGCCTCCACCTGTCCGTCCAGGAAGGCCTCCAGTTCCACGGGGTCGGTAAGCGCCACCGGTCCTTGGGCGCTGGCCGGCGAGGCAAGAAGCAATGAGAGCGAGGCGGCCAGCAGCGGCAACACTAAGCAGACACGGCACAGTGGCTTCATACGTCCTCCTATCGCGCCGCCTCGGCGCGTTCCTTGATGCCGCCTATCGTCCTCTACTCCATCACGAAGCTCCCGGCTCCGTGACGACCCGGTGGAGCACCCGGAGCGGAAGGCCGTTGCCGTAGCCTGCGCGGGTGCGCCAGATGGCATGCCGTCTCTGCTAACCGATCAGCCGAGGCAGGAAGTAGCCGTATCCCAGACCCCAGAGCAGGTTCAGGGCGATGAACTCCGGCGCTCCCTTTCGCCTCATCAGGGGAAGAGCGACCAGGGCCAGCACGCTCAGACCCAGGGCCGCCCCGCCCCCTAGCTTGAGGAAGCCGGCGGCCGCATCGGCCAGAAAGCGCCCCTCCATCCACCGATAGGCCGCGACCGCTGCCGGACCGAAGGCTAGACTGACCGCCAGGTAGGCGGAGGTGAACGACCGACGAGTGGCGACCGCAATCGGCGCCGGCTCGGGCATCGAGGCCATCTCCTCCGCCCGCCAGTAGGCTATGGCAGCTGTCACGATGCTTATGCCCACGATCAACGGGAACGCTGTGGCCAGATCGCCAAACATGCCACCAACTCCTTTCGCCCGTAGGAGAGAATGCTCACAGCTACATTGTACACGGGATTGCCCCAGCAGTCTTGCGGCTCGAAGAGCTCCTACCTTGGGGACAGGAGCGATCGGAGGCCAGCGCTGCGATGTGGCTGTTTGACATCGCCCGCCGCTTGGGCTTATATGGAGGAGACTGCCGCCCCGCCCCCGGGGTGAGTGCGTGGAGGTGGACGGTGAATGCAGCCAGAGTCCTGGTCGTGGACGACGACCCCGATTTCGTCGAGATAACGCGCACCGTCCTGCAAGCGCACGGATTCCAGGTCGTGAGCGCCGCCAGCGGCCGAGAGGCGCTCGAATCCATGCGGCGGGACCCGCCCGATCTGGTCATCCTGGACGTGATGATGCGAGGAGCGACGGAAGGCTACGACGTTAGCCACCTCATGCGCGAGGACAAGCGTCTCGCCGGAATCCCAGTCCTCATGATCTCGTCCATCATGGACAGCCCCATGGCCGGCCAGTTCCCTACTGACCAGTACCTGCCTGCGGATGAGTTCCTCACCAAGCCGGTCAGCCCGCAGGAGCTGGTGGAGCGGGTGCGCGCTCTGATCAGTAACTGAGCTATGCCGAGGCAGCCTGCAGATACCGGCCATCGCATTCGCATCGGTGGCATACTGCACTGGCCCAATCTGGCGTGCCTTGGCGTGATGCACGTGCCCGACCGGCCGGGGGTGGCAGCCGAGGTGTTCGGCGCCCTCGGCGCTTGCGGGGTCAACGTCCCCTTCATAGTTCAGTCCATTGACCTTCACGGTCACACTAATATCATCCTGTGCGTAGCGGCAGACGATCTGACCCTGGCGTCCCAGGCGCTGCGCTCCCGCCAGCCCACCCTAGGCGCCGCCGCCTTCACTGAAGACCCAGGTGTGGCCCTAGTCTCCGTGTTCGGGCCCGATTTCCGGGAAAGGCCCGGAATCGCGGCAGCGGTCTTCGGCACCCTGGCCGAGGCCGGCATCAACATATTGGCCATAAGCACTTCCATCTCGACGGTCTCCTGCCTGCTGCGCCAGGAGTACCTGGAGAAGGCTCTGCAGGCGTTGGAGTCCGCGTTCGTGCTGCCTTGACCCAGTCAGACCGGCCACCGTCGGCGGTCAGTCTCGGGACGGGCCGAGGGGCCTCGCGACTTGACGGGGCCAGGGGAGGAGCATTGAGCGAGGACGAGCGGTTGGCTGCTGCGGCATTTGAGCATGAGGAGCAGTTGAGACGGGTGCGCTGGCAGCTGGTCCTGCGCTGGGTGGCAGTGGCGCTCGTGTTCGTGGCCGTGCTGCTCGCGGCCTTGATCTTTCCCGGAGTGCTCCCCACCCGGCGGCTGTTGGCCATTCTGGTGCTCTTGGGTCTGTCCAACGTAGTGGTGATGCGAGTGCTCATCCCCCGCCTCCAGCGCGGCGACTGTCCCTGGAGGCCGGAAGCGCTCATCAAGGGCCAGATCGTGGTGGACCTCTCGGTCTACACCGTGTTCCTGCACTGGTCCGGTGGGGCAGAAAACCCCGCCTCCATCTACTACGTTCTTCAGGTGATCATCGCCGGGGTGCTGCTGTCGGGCCGCTGGGCGTTCATCGCGGCCGGTGCCTCTTCCCTCCTCTATGCCGCCGTGCTCTGGCTCGAGTACGCTCACGTGCTCCCGCATGTGCACCTGGTCGGGGTGACGCACCCTGAGCTGTACCAGCAGCCGACCCTGCTCGTGCTGGAATGGGGAGTGCTGACCAGCGCCCTGTTCGTCGCCGCCTACCTGGCCAGCGCCATAGTCCAGGGGATGCGCGCTCGGGAGCGGGAGCTTTTCCAGTCCAACCTGGCGTGTGAGCTGCGCTCGGAGCAGCTGGGGGAGGCCAATCGCCGCCTCAACGAGCTGGCCGCGGCCCGCGATACCTTCCTGCGCTACGTCACTCATGAGCTCCGCGCTCCCGTCGCCGCGATCCAGGGCCACCTTCGGCTGCTACGGGAGGGATATGTCGAGCCCGAGAGAGTCCCCGAGATAGCCATGAAAGCAGAGGCACGGGCAGAGGAAGTACTGGTCCTGATCCGGGACTTGCTGGACCTGGGACAGGTGGAGCACGCCCAGGCACTGGAGGGCCGGGAGAGGGTGGATTTGGCGGAGTCGCTGATGGACGCGGTGGACATGCTGCGGCCCAGCGCCGCGGCTAAGCGCGTCTCTCTTGACATAGAGGTAGACGAGGACCTTCCTATCGCTTTCACCAATCCCCGCCTTCTCGCCCTCTTATGGAACAACCTCATCAGCAATGCCATCAAGTACACCCCGCCAGACGGGCGAGTGAGCGTACGGCTTCGGGCCGATGGGGAGCACATTCAGGCAGAGATCAGCGATACCGGCATCGGCATAGCCCCGAGCGAGCGCGACCGGATCTTCGACGAGTTCTACCGCAGCGACTCCGCCCGACGCTTCGACCCGCACGGGACGGGACTGGGGCTGACCATCGTTCGGCGGGTGGTGAACCTGTACGAGGGCGAGGTGACGGTTGACTCGGTGGAAGGGAAGGGATCGACCTTTCGGGTGCGGCTGCCCATCGAGAACCTCCATGCCGGGTGCGCCCTCAGCCGCCGTCCCCGACGGGAGCGTCCGGGGCAGTTGCCCCGGACGCTGGTCTAGCGAGATGAAGAGCCTGATACTCTACCCAGGCCGCTGATCGCCTCTACCCCTCGCAGTCGCAGCAATCAGCGCCGTGTCAGTGCCACCGGCGTTTCGTTAGGCCTGGCGAATGAAGCACTGAGCGAGCACCACGTTGGCCGGGGTGTGAACGGCGTCCTCACTACATATCGGCCAGTCGGGCACATTGCGGAAGTGATTCTTGACGATCACAATGCCCTTGACCATGGGGCTGGCGCCGACGGTGCCGATGGTCCACAGATTGGCGAGGTTGATGCGGAATATCTCCCGCGCTAGCTCGTCGCGCTTGGCCTCATCCGGCTCTACACTGGCCTCATCCAGGATGTCCAGCACCCGGCGCAAGTCTCCCTGGGGCTCGATGCCCTGAGTTCCGCCTGACTGGTACCACAGCCCGGACAGCGGGCCGATGCGGCTCGAAGTGGAGTAGGGGCAGGTCCAGTAGGGGTAGATGAGGACATGGCCGTTGCCACCTGTGTCCCAGATGGCGACCTGGTGCTCGCCGGCGGCCATGCGGGTGTAGTAGAGCGAACGCTCCTCTACGGTGGCAGTAGCCTTGATCCCGATGGCGTTCCAGTAGTCGCGCGTCAACTGGGCCGTGTCCGGCCAGGGCCCGAACTGGTCCACCGCGGCGATATATGGGTCTATGGCCTGGCCGTCAGCCGCTATTCGGAAGCCGTCGCCGTCCCTCTGATCGAACCCAAGTTCGTCGAGCATTTGGCCAGCCCTGTCCGGATCGTATTCGATCCAGACGGTCTCCATTCCTTCCTCATAGTACTTGGAGTCCTTAAGAGGAGCCATCTGCCGAGGCTCGCCCAGACCCAGGAAGGCTGAATTCCATATCTCGTCCCGGTTGATGGCGATGGACAAGGCCTGGCGGACTGCGACGTTACGCAGGAAATCACCCACCAACTGCTGATGCTCACTGGCGTCTGCCTGCTGGCCCGCGTTCTGGTTGATCATCACGCCTGCATCGGCGCCGCCCCAGCTGGGCCACAGGATGACGCGATAGTCGCCCTTCTCCCGCCCCTCCATGAACAGAGGGAAATTCATGATGTTGGTGTGACGGTCCTGATAGTCCAGTTCGCCAGCGATGGCTTTGAAGTTGAGCACCTCGGTGCTGGTGACTATCTCGATCTGGTGGCCGTCGATATACGGAAGCTGCTGACCCTGTTCGTCCACCGAGAAGTAGTACGGATTGCGCTCGTAGATGCGAGGGTTATCATCGGGCAGATTCATCAGCTTCCAGGGGCCCAAGGTTGGACGGTCAGGGTTGACCAGCCGGTCGTTTAGGTTGCCAAAGAGCTGATACCAGTTGTCGAAGCCTGCCTCTTTGGTCTTGGAGTTGATCTCATCCATGTCGCCATACTTGGGGTGGAACTGCATCAGATAGTGCTTTGGGTGCAGCATCCCCCAGGAGGCGTTGGCGACCCACTCCAGAAAGGTGCCATAGGGGTGAGCGAAAGTGAACTTGATAGTATAGTCGTCCACCTTCTCCAGCTTGCCCAGTTCCCCCTTGGTCTTCAGCCAGGCGGGCTTGGTCGGGGATAGCTCGTCGTTGAGGACAATATCTTCGAACCAGAAGAGAAGGTCGTCGGCAGTGAAGGGCTCGCCGTCCGACCACTTGGTGCCCTCACGCAGATAGAAGGTGAACTCGTTGCCGGCCTCATTGACTTCCCACCGCTTGGCCAAGAAGGGCACCACCGAGTTGCCATCCATGCTGAAGTTGATCAGCCCCTCGAAGCTGTAGTAGGGCATCACGCCTATGCTGACGTTGCAGTGGTGCCAGATGCCGCCATACTGCCCGATCTCCTCCACCACAGGCTGCACCAGTGGCTCTTTGGGGAGACGCTCCTCGACGGGTGGCAGCTGTCCTGCCTTCACCAGTTCGGCCAGCATGGGCGCCTCGGAGTACTTGGCTGGAGCAGTCGGGGCTTCCGGAGCAATGGTGGCGGTCGCCTCCGCTGCTGGCGCCTCCGTGGCGGCCACGGTAGGCTCGGGCTCAGGAGGCTGAGTGGGAGCAGGAGCGGCCCCAGCGCAGGCGGCCAGAGCAGCCGCTGAACCGGCCAGAGCCGTCACACGCAGAAACGTACGCCGGGTGATAGCACTGGTTGACATGTTGTCTCCTCCTCAGGAGTTCCAAGCCGGGTCGGTTGGGACGATGAGGCCCTCATTGGGCCAGGACGAAAACGGCAGTCCTTCGATCTATACCTCCTTTCCCTCTGACTGAGTGCGGCCGCCTGCATCCGTTTCAATGCGCCATCGGTCACCATCTTCACGGTGTGGCCGTCTGCTCGATTGGCGCCGAAGGATACGGCGAGAAGTGGATCCGTAGAGCAGTTGCTGCGGCTCACGCCTAGTTCGCGTCCGCTGGGCCACCGCCTGAGGCTACGCCCGTGACGATTCTCCAAGAGGCCACCGCATGCCCATACGCTCCGAGTACTTGCGAGAGCTCCGCGCGAGCGAGTATAGCATGTCCGGCACGGGCGGTCACCTCGTGCGCCGGTTAGTGGTCGCCCGGAAGCGGGGTTCAGCAGCGGGACCCTCAGCACCCAGGCCTGCCGAACACCGGGCCGGAGCCGATGTCCAACCTGTGGCGGAACAGGTTGAGTTCGTCCCGCCTTCACTGGAGCCAGCCGCGACCAGACCTCCTGGCGCCAATGCCGATGTTCACGAGCAGAACGGCCATGATGCTGATCCAGGCCGATCATAGAGAAGGGAAGACCGGAGTACGCGCTGGCGGGACGCCTACACCGCGTGGCGCTCGACCCGAACGCCGGTACGCCCTACAATGGCGCTCCAATCTCGGCCCGGCGGTTCCATGGTGGGCCGACAGGGGCGTGCTGCTGCATCACACTCTACCGGGAGACCTATCGTGAAACCGTCTCACATGAATCTGCCTCCCTCTGAGTTCGTCCGCGTGCCCCATGAGCGGCTGCACGCTTTCGTGTCCGCCGCCTCGCGGATCGTGGGGCTGCCTGACGACAAGGCCCGGTTGCTCGCCGATCTCCTCACCGGCAACGACCTGCGGGGCGTCTTCAGCCACGGCACCCGCCAGATCGCCGCTTACGCTCGACTGATGCGGGACGGCAAGCTCAACAACAGGCCGGACGTCCACTTGGTACATGAGACGCCACAGACGGTTCTGGTGGACGGGGATGGCGGGCTGGGCTACTTCCCCGCTTACGACGCTACCCTCAGAACCATCGAGAAGGCCGAGGCCACCGGTATGGCCATTGGCATGACCCGCAACCACGGCCACTTCGGGGCCGCCGGGCTATACGCTCGCATGACCCTAGACCATGACCTGCTCTCTTTCGTCACCTCCGGCCATCAGTTGAACCTGTCGGAGGGAGACCCGATCAACGTGGCTGCGGGAGGGTCGCCCTTCGCCTTCAGCGCCCCCGCTGGCGAGGAGGACGACCTTCTGTTGGACTTCGGCACCATGCACGACCTCTACCTGGGAGATCCCTACCGAGAGGAGCTGGAACGAATGGTCCCCGGCCTGGTCATGCGTCACATCGGTATGGGCGCCATCTGCCAGACGTGGGGAGGGTTCCTGGCCGGCATTCCGGTGGACCCGGCCCGGGCCCAGAGACAGTGGCCTGGAGGCAACCAGGGGTCCCTCGTTTTCACCTTCAGGATAGACCTCTTCCAGCCACCAGAGCGATTCAAGGCCGAAATGGACGAGTACGTCCGCAGGGTGAGGCGGATGCGGCCGCTCGCTGCCTTCGAGGAGGCGTACCTCCCCGGGGGCGTCGAGGCCGCGCGGGAACGCGAGTACCGGGAGAAGGGCGTGCCTGTGGGGCCCGAACATCGCCAGGCACTAGAGGGCCTGGCGCAGGAGCTGGGTATCGAGGCGCCGTGGGCCTAGAGCCAGGCTGGTGCACGCGCACCCAGCCCGCCGTCCTCAAGCTGCCCACCCAGGGGGACAGATGAGAATCAGTAGCATCGAGACCTTCGCCACTCAGCAGGTGTGCCTAGTGCGCGTGCGCACCGACGATGGCGCCGAAGGCTGGGGCCAGACTGCTCCCTTCAACGCCGACATCACCGCTACCGTCCTGCACCGGCAGGTGGCCCCCCACGTCCTGGGAATGGACCCGCTCGAGGTAGATGCCCTCTCCGACCGGGTGATAGACGAGGAGTACAAGTTCCCCTGGTCCTACATCTGTCGCGCCCTGGCCGGGGTGGACACCGCCCTTTGGGACTTGCAGGGCAAGCTGGCGGGCAAGAGCGTCTGTGAGCTCTTGGGCGGCAGGCCACGCCCCTTCGCCGTCTACGGGTCCAGCATGCGCAGGGACATCAGCCCAGAGAACGAGGCGAGGCGGCTGGCGGCTCTGGCAGACGAAAAGGGCTACCGCGCGTTCAAGGTGCGCATCGGCAAGAAGACCGGCCACGATCAGGACGAGTGGCCGGGGCGCACCGAGGCCCTCGTGCCCGCAGTACGCCAAGCCCTCGGCCCGCACGTGGCCCTGCACGTGGATGCGAACTCCTGCTACACACCCCCCAGAGCCATAGAGGTTGGCCGCTTGCTGGAGCAGTGCGGCGTGGACCACTTCGAGGAGCCCTGCCCCTACTGGGAGCTGGAGTGGACGGCCGAGGTGGCGGCGGCGCTGGACGTACCCGTCGCGGGCGGCGAGCAGGACAACGACTTGGCCCAGTGGCGGCGCATGATCGCCATGGACGCGGTGGATATCGTCCAGCCCGATGTGTGTTACGTGGGTGGGATGACGCGGGCCCTGCGTGTCGCCGACATGGCCCACCGGGCAGGCAAGCTCTGCGTCCCCCACTCCGCCAACCATTCCCTGGTGACTGTGTTCGCCCTGCACCTGATGGGCGCCATCGTCAACGCGGGTCCTTTCGTCGAGTTCTCCATCGAGCCCCAGTCCTGGGCCCGAGAGCTCTTCACGCCTACGCTGGAGGTGAGCGACGGCTGCGTGCCCATCCCTGAGGGACCCGGTTGGGGAGTGAAGGTTCGTGAGGACTGGCTGGAGAAGGCCACCCACGCCCAGTCCGGATAGACCGAGCCGGAGAGCCACAGAGGCATAGAGGCAGTGCCTAGTGCACGGTGGGTACTGTAGAGGCTCAGGCTTCACCCGGCCGTATCCATTGGTCATTAGCCACTATCCCCTCCTCCGCGTCTCCGTGCCTCTGTGGCCTACCGCAGGAGGAACACCGTGAGTCACACGCACGACTGGCAATTCCCTCTGCCTCGCACCCACACCGGAGTGCTTCAGGGCAACGGCACCCTCGGCGTCATGACCTGGGGCGAGGGCAACGTCCTTCGCCTCACCCTCGGGCGGGCTGACTTCTGGGACCACCGGGGCGGCATGCCTTGGCGGGAGGGAATGTCCTACGCCGCCATCCGCTCGCTTCTCGAGAAAGGCGACGAGGAGGGCCTGCGCCGCCTCTTCGAGCGCACCGACCCCCGTCCCGGCGAGCCGCAGCGTCCGAGCGTTCTCCCCATCGGCCGGGTCGGACTGGTCCTGCGGTCCGACCTAACTCTGCACCAGGCGACCCTGGACATGGAGACGGGCGAGGTTACAGTCGAGGCCAGAGGCGCAGATGGTACCCTCCCTGTGGCCACCCTGAACCTATCCATGCAGGATCCCGTCCTCCACGTCGCCCTGTCGCAGCCCAGCGCGCTCGAGTCCATCCGTAGGGTGCCCGCGTGGCAGTACGTGGGCGACTACCTTGGCAGCGTGTCCTTCTCCCCTCCCGACCAGTTCGACAGCTCTGGACTGAGCGGCTGGGTGCAGGAGCGTCCCGCCGACCCTGCCCTGTGCGTGGGCTATCGGCACGAGGGAGGCAATCTGTGGCTGACCGCCGTGTATGGGGGCAGCGCGGCTGACGCCAGGGAACAGGCCCGGCAGAGCATCGACCTGGCGGCCGAGCACGGCCTCACAGCCCTGAGGGAGGCTAACAGGGCCTGGTGGGCAGCCTACCGGGAACGGGTACCGGAGATTTCGCTCCCCAACCCTCGGCTGGCCTTCCTCTACCGCTACGGCATGTACAAGTTCGCCGGCCTTACCAACCCTGACGGCGTCCCTGCCACCCTCCAGGGCCCCTGGATCGAGGAGTACCAGATGCCGCCCTGGTCATCGGATTACCACTTCAACATCAACGTCCAGATGTGCTACTGGCCCGCCTACCGGGGCAACCTTCTGCATCACCTGCCGCCGCTCTTCCGCATGATCGGCTCCTGGGAAGACCAACTACGACACAATGCCCGCATCTTCCTGGGCATCGACGATGGCCTTATGCTGCCTCACGCTGTGGACGACCGGGGCACATGCATGGGCGGGTTCTGGACCGGTTCGGTGGACCACGGCTGCACCGCCTGGGTGGCTGACATGATGTGCCAGTACTGGCGCTACACCGGCGACCTGGACTTCCTACGGGAGACGGCCTATCCCTTCATGCAGGGAGCCATGCGCGTCTACGAGGAGATGCTGGAGGAATGCGACGATCGGCTGGTGCTGCCGGTGGGCGTGTCCCCCGAGTTCGGCGGCGCCAGCCTCACCGCCTGGGGTGAGAACGCCAGCTTCCAGCTGGCCTGCATCCACCGGCTGTGCGAAAACCTCCTGGACGCCGCCGGCGCCCTCGGGGAGGAACCCAAGCCCGTGTGGCTCCGCGTCAAACACGGGCTACCGCTGGCCTCGCTCCACGGAGAGGAGGGCCACGAGCAGATCGCCCTATGGGATGGGCTCCCCCTGCCCGAGAGCCACCGGCACCACTCTCACCTGGCCGGCATCTACCCCTTCGATACCCTCGACCTCGACGACGCCCTGTGGGGCCCCATCGTCGAGCGTAGCCTGGCCACCTGGATCCGGGAGGGCATGGGCATGTGGTCCGGCTGGGCTATGTCCTGGGCGGCCATCCTGCACGCCCGGATGGGCAACGCCGACATGGCCGAGTTGGTGCTGGAGATCTGGGACCGGGTCTTCACCAACGAGGGGCATGGCACCCTCCACGACCCTAACTGGCCTGGCTTCACCCTCATCGGCAGCCGGCCCACCGCCCCTAAGCATACGCGCGGCGAGATCATGCAGATGGATGCCGGGATGGGCGTCACGGCCGCCATCATGGAGCTGCTCTTGCAGACTAGGCGGGGCGTCAATCACCTCTTCGCGGGGGCGCCGTCGCGCTGGCGCCAGGTGTCCTTCCGAGGCATCCGCACCGAGGGAGGCTTCCTGGTCAGCGCCGCTCGCGAGGACGGTCGCGTGACTGAGGTCGAGGTCAAGTCTGATCACGAGGGTGAGTTCCGTCTGGCCAACCCCTGGGACGAGCCGGCGATCGTATCGTGCAGTGATGGTTCGGAGCACCGCGTGAGCGGCCAGGTGCTCAAGGTGCAGATGCGGCCGGGCGCGTCCTGCACCATCCGACCAGCAGGGTCTGGCTAGCGCAAAGGGCCCGGAAGGCATGATGTGGGCACGCGGCTGCTCGATCTGGTGGTCTCCACGGCGCTACTCATAGTCTTTGGTCCAGTCATCCTGGCCATCGCCGTGCTCATCAGGCTGGACTCGTCGGGCCCTGCGTTCTGGCTTTCGGAGCGAGTGGGGAAGGATGATTTCAGGTTTCGCCCCTACCGGTTCCGAACCATGGCCGTGGGCCCCTCGGATGGCCTGAGCGCCGAACAGAGGCTCACGCGAGTGGGCCGCTTCGTTCGCAACTACTCCCTCGACCACCTGCCGACCCTGATCAACGTCCTCAAGGGCGAGATGAGCCTGGTCGGGCCCCGGCCCGAAGCGCCAGGACTGGTGGATATGACGGACCCTACGTGGCAGACCATCCTCTCGGTCAGGCCGGGGCTAATCAGCCCGGCTGTCCTGCGTCTGGCGAGGGAGTACAACGCCAGCAGTCAGGCGGTGAGGAACGCACTCGAGCGGGAGTACGTGGAGAACCGGTCGCTCGCCTATGATCTGAGGCTGCTGGTTACGGCCGCGCGGGCACTGGCCGCCAGCGGCGGGAATGTGAAGGCGAGGGGACAGCCCTGGTCCGATCTTCATGCTCGCTGACTGGCCCAGGGCACTCGCTTCGACTTGGGCCGCGCTGTGCGCTATCCTTGCGCTGCCATACCTAACTCAACCGATCCAGGAGCTACCCTCATGAGCGCGCAGTCCGAGTACCGCTACAACCGCCTCACCTGGCCCGAGATGAACGAAGCCATCTCAGCCCAGAAAGTGGTCATCCTGCCCACCGGCTCCACCGAGCAGCACGGCCCTCACATGCCCCTGGACGTGGACGCCTTCCTCACCGAGTCCGTCTGCCTGGAGGTAGGCCGTCGCGCCTCGGACCGGGTGCTCGTCCTGCCCACCGTCTCCTACGGGCTCAACTTGCACCACATAGACTTCCCCGGCACCATCCACATCGAGCCGGAGACGTTCATCGCCTTCTGCCTCAACATCACCAAGAGCGTCGCCTACCACGGCTTCCAGAAGATCCTCATCGTGAATGGGCACGGCTCCAACACGCCCCTGGTGGACCTGGTGGCCCGCAAGACCACGCTGCAGACGCATTCCCTCTGCGCCTCCCTCAACTACTTCTCGCTGGCCATGGACGCCTTCCGCCAGGTGCAAGAGACCCCGGTCGTGGCCCATGCCGACGAGATCGAGACCTCCCTGTACCTCTACCTGGCCCCAGAGCGGGTGAAGATGGACAAGGCAGTAGCCGGCAATGACGTGGTCGGCAAGTACCTGAGCTCCGACAGCACCACCCCTTACGTGCGCTTCGCCGACTACTGGGGGCGCTGGACGAACAAGGGCGTGCACGGCGACCCGACCGCGGCCACGGCGGAAAAGGGCAAGATTGTCTTCGAGGCCGCCGTCACCCGCATGATCGAGCTGGTGGACGAGTGGCGCGCTTGGCCCATCGCCCAACGCTCCGACCAGCACACCAACCCGGTCCAGTCTGATATCCGCTGGTAGAGTGACCGAGACTGCAACGAGGGGAACGGCAGCTTGAAGATCACAGAGATACGCGCCTACGGCCTGCGGGGCAGCACCCCAGAGGGAGGTTGGACCGTGGAGCCCCGCCCCGAGGACTGCATCCACACCCTGGTTCTCGTCCACACCGATGAGGGCGTCACCGGCATCGGCAGCGTCTTCAGCAACGACGGGCTGGTCAAGGCCGCCCTGGAGGTGCTGACGCCGCTCTACCAGGGCGAAAACGCCCTGGAGCCCGAGCGAGTGAGCGAGAAGCTGCACCAGAACACCTTCTGGCTCGGCCGGGGTGGCTCCATCACCCACGCCATCAGCGGCATAGACATCGCCCTGTGGGATATCCTGGGCAAGGTCACCGGCCAGCCGGTGGGTCGGCTCCTCGGGGGGCGCTACCGAGACCGCGTCCGTCCCTACGCTTCCATCCTTATGCAGCAGCCCGAGCCCCTGGCGGATCAGTTGGCAGACCTGAAGGATCGTGGCTGGCGCGCCTTCAAGATCGGCTGGGGGCCCTTCGGGCGGGTGAGCGACGCCCTGGACGAGGAGATCGTGCAGGGAGCCCGAAAGGCCGTCGGCGACGACTCCCTGCTCATGGTGGACGCGGGAGGTAGCGACGCGTTCTGGGCCAATGGTTACAAGTGGGCCATTCGGACGGCCTACATGCTAGCGGAATACGGCGTCCATTGGTTCGAGGAGCCGCTCCGGCCAGACGACCTGGGGGACTACGCCCTCTTGCGGCAGAACGCTCCTCTGCCCATCAGCGGAGGCGAGGTGCTCACCCGGCGTCAGGCCTTCCTGCCCTGGCTAGAGGCGAGGGCGCTGGACATCGTGCAGCCAGATGTCACCAAGGTGGGCGGGATCAGCGAGGAGCGCCGCATCGCCTGGATGGCCCAGGAGCACGGGGTGCGGTTCATCCCTCACGGGTGGAACACGGCCGTGGGCCTGGCCGCCGACCTCCAGCTGGCCTCCGCCTTCCCCGGCACCGACCTAGTCGAGTACCTCTCCGGCTCACCCTACATTGACGACATCGTCCAGGGCGGCTGGCACCTGGATGAGCACGGGATGTTGGCAATACCCGATCGGCCCGGGCTGGGGCTGGAGTTGGATCTGGACGCAGTGTCCCGCTTTGCGGGGGAGACGGTGAGGCTGGACTGAGGCCGGCACCCGCGTATGCGCTCTGGTAGGGGCGGTGCGAAGGGCTTCAGCCCGAAGCCCCGCCCCCTGCCTGGTCATGGGCAGCTTGCTGTCGACACGGCACCAAAGCCATCGCCTCGACAATCGCCATAGCCCGGCGCCTCACGACGGGTCTTGCTCCCGGGCGTGCAGGTCTTCGCGGGTCCAGACAGCCCCGGTGCGGGAACCGGCCCGTGAGCCATCCGGCTCATCATGTGCTCACGCTTCCTTGCCCAGGCCTTTGAATCCCTCGGGGCGCAGCGTTACGCATATCTCCTTCCCGACGGTGGCGGCCATGGGAACACCTTCAGAGCGGGCCGGCGCCCTGCATCTCACCTGCCTGCGGCTGACTCCGCAGGCTCAGTCCTACCGAGTCAGCGCCCTCGGCGTATCACCGCCTAGCGTCTCCGCCGACCGGATTAGCAGCGACCGATCCTCCAAGGGCAAGCTCACCCGCACCCCGCCCCGCCGGTGCGACTCCCGCATCGCAATGGCGATCTCCAGCACCGCCCGCCCATCTGCCCCCGAGCACTTCGGCTCCCGTCCCGTCTCCATACACTCGATTATGTCGAGTACAGCCCTCACGCCCGGGCTCTGGATTCTCGCTGGCCGGAGGAACGGCCGCTTCACTACCTCCCCGTGCCGGCCACCGGGTTCGATCTGCCACCACTCGTAGTCGCGTCCGTTGGCGATGGACCGGATTCGGCCCCGCTCCCCGATGACCTCGAACTCCCAGTAGGCTCCTCCGGCCGGCATCAGCCGGACGTAGGCCCGCACCCCGTTGTCGAAGGCCAAATAGCCGTTGCCCTGCAGGTCATCGTCCGACGCCGCCTTGGCATCGCTCTCCATCTCCCCAAAGACCCACTGCACCTCGGCGCCGGCCAGGTAGCGCACCAGATCGAGCAGGTGGCTGCCATTGTGGGATAGGCCCGCCTGCCCGTAGGCAGTAACCTGCTGCACGGCGCCGATCTCCCCGGCGTCAATTAGGTCGCGAGCAGTGTTCCAGAAGACGTCCCAGTGACGGCTGCAGTTGATCGCCAGTTTGACGCCCCGGTCGCGGCAGGCCGCCACCATAGCGTCCGCCTCGGCCAGGCTGAAGGAGATGGGCTTCTCCGCCCAGATGGCCTTCACACCCGCCTGGGCGCAGTCTATCACGATCCCCGGTCGGGGCCGGGCGGAGGTGCACACGCTGACGATATCCGGGCGTTCCCGCTCCAGCATCTCCCGGTAGTCCGCGTACAGCCGGTCCACGCCCCAGCGCGCGCGGAAGGCGTGGCGCTGCTCGGCGTAGGGGTCCGCCCCGGCGACCACTTCGACCTGCGGCACCTCGCGGTAGCAGGCCATGTGGGAATAGGGCAGCAACGTGCCCGACCCAGGACGGACCTCGTCGTCAATGGTGGAAGCGATGCGCCCCAGACCGATGATAGCGACGCGATAGCGCGATTCAGACATTGTCACCTCCCAGGAGAGCCATTATCCCACGGCCATTCACTCGTCCAGACGTCTCCTAAGCTCCTCCACTGCCATCTCCACGATGGCCCGGGTGACGTAAAGGCTACTCCTGCTACACAGGTCATCGAGAATAACGTCGGCTTCAGGCAGACTGAGAACCCCCGTCTTGTAAGCCCTGACCACCACCCCCAGTGAGCCGACCGGCCTCAAGCCGAGCGTGCGAGCGGCTCGCCTCACAGCCATATCGTCTGTTAGCAGCACCTCTATGGCCAGCGAGCGGCATAGTGCGATCGCGGCGACTTCACCTCGGTGGAGGGTCTGCACCGCCTGCTCAGTCCCCTTCAGTTCCGCCTGCGAAAGGTGATGCCTGCGGGATGGGCAGGGCAGACAGCTCTGGAGCCAAGAGCTGTCTGAGGAAGCCGGCCTCCTCCCACACAGTATCTGGGAGGTGAACCTCCGAGAACACCCGCAGAAGGGAGAGCTGGGAGACCTCGTGAAAACGTATCAACGGGCCAGAATCGGCTACGGCTCTCACTTCTCCATCGCCCACTCGAGGTCCTCAAGCATGGCATCGCGCTGACGCTCTGCCAGCTCGACCCAGTCGAGTCCTGCCTCCCGCACGGCCTCTTCTCGTCCTATCTCGCCCTTGAGGTATCGGGCCAACGTCCGCTCGCGCCAGAGCTGTCTCACGCCCGTCCGAATAGCCAAGGCCAGCACTTCCTCTTCCGTCTTCTTTGTCTCGCGCACTAACGTCTCTATCCGGTCCAGGGCATCGCTCATTGCTAGCACCTCCTAGAACCCATCGATGTCCTACCTGGCCCGATTGCGCCAGTCAGGGGCAGGGCAGTCTTCTCGGACGGGCTCCAGCCACCACCTCCACCTGCGGATCTGCACCTGGGGGTTGCCGCTACTCCGAACTGCCCGCCTCGTACGTCACCGCGCCCCGACACACTGTCAGCACCGCTCGGAGACGGTGCTTGCCCGGGAATGGCTTGCCCGCCACGTCGAAGTAAGTGAAGTCGCCTTCCGACATCTCCAGCACGGTCACATCCGCCGGGCCGCCTGCCTTCAGGGTACCCAGATCGGGCCTCCTCAGCACCTTGGCCGGATTAGCCGTGGACCAGCGCACAACGTCTTCCAGGCTCGCCCCCAGGGCCATCATCTTGGCCATGCAGTCGGGCATGTTGACGTCCGCCAGGCGGACGCTTCCCTGATGCAGGTCCGTGGAGATGGTATCGGGGCGGAAGCCCAGCTCGAACGCCGGCCGGGCCACCTCCCAGGAGAAGCTGCCGGCCCCGTGCCCCAGGTCAAACCACACCCCGCGCTCCCGCGCCTCCAGCGCGGCCGGCCGCACGCGGGTGTTCCAGTCCTGCAGCAGCCCACCATGGTAGCCCTTGTACATGTGAGTGGAGATGTCTCCCGGCCGGAGCAAGGGGAACACCTCTTCCACCGACGGCGGCGGGTAGTACATGTCCACCATCAGCGGCAGCCCAGTCACGTCGGCCACGTCATGAGCCAGGTACACCGGGAAGACGGACTGGTCGCCCACGCCCATCTTGTTGGCCCGTACCTTGATGCCGGCGATGAGGTCGGCGTTCTCCCGCACGCACTCCACCGCCTTCTCTACGTCCACCAGCTCCAGGTAGCGACACTCCTGGTCGGTGGCCAGGCCGATGCTGCTCACGTGCAGGAAGGGCAGCACCCGCGTCTTCGACCCATCGACGACGAAATGTCGCAACCCGTCGAAGGTCGCCGCGCCCGCTGTGCCCGCGTCCACCACCGTGGTGACGCCGGTGCGCCCACAGACCTCGTCCGGCTCTACACTGAGCTTGGTGGCCCGCCAGTAGACGTGCGCGTGCAGGTCTATCAGCCCTGGCGTCACCAGCTTGCCCGACGCGTCCACCACCCGGACCGCGCGGCTCACGTCCAATCCCGGCGCCACCGCCGCGACCTTCCCCTCTCGAATCGCCACGTCCCGGACGGCATCCAGCCCCTGGGCGGGGTCCATCACCCGTCCGCCGCGTATCACCAGGTCGTACTGCTGGGGGGCCTCCGCCATGTCCGCCTTGCCTCCGCATGAGAGTGGAGGCGATTGTACCGGAGAGAGAGACCTGGGAACAGCCGAGGAGAGCGCCCGCGCCGCGATCCGCCCCGGGCATGATTGCCCGCCGCAGATTCCTCGCTGACGCTCGGAATGACAGTGGGCGAGCCTTGTCACCGCTGCAAACGATGCTCTCACCGCCGACGCGTGGAATGACAATGCGCCAGTGCAGTCACGCCTAGCAGCCGAGCTCTCACCCCTGACCTCGCAATGGCGGAGCGCGAGCGCAGCCATTGTCATTCCGAGCGCTAGCGAGGAATCTCCAACCCCCGTTAGCCGCAACCCCCTTGCCGACACCCGTGTGCGATCATTGTCATTCCGAGCGCCAGCGAGGAATCTCCAACCTTCGTTAGCCGCAACCCCCTTGCCGACACCCGTGTGCGATCATTGT